>DATDCP010000216.1:0-9548 GCA_036524255.1 Chitinophagaceae bacterium | reverse complement strand
AAAAAACCAACGCTTCAATTGATATTTTACTTTTATATTATTCGACTTTTATCAGTACTCAATAAGTTTTTTTACTGAGTCATGAATACTGCTTTCTGCCATAAAATTTTTCTCCAGTTCAATATTGAAAGGAACTGGTGTAACCAAAGAAGCGCAACGCATCACCGGCGCATCAAGAATAGCAAAACAATTTTCAGCGATCCATGCTGCAATTTCTCCACCAATGCCGCCGATCAAAGTGTCTTCGTGCAAGATCAAAACCCTACCGGTTCGATGCACAGCTTCACGAATAGATAAATAATCAAGAGGTGCTAGAGTTCTTAAGTCTAAGATATCAATTGAAATTTCAGGATGCTCAGCTGCATAATCTTCGGCCCAATGAACTCCTGCTCCATAAGTAATAATTGAAATTTCATCACCTTCCCTTACATGTCTTGCTCTACCAATTTCTATTTCATAATAATCTTCCGGCACTGGTCCGCTTATTGAACGATACAATGCCTTATGCTCAAAATACATTACCGGGTTTGGATCATTGATCGCTGCTATCAATAAACCTTTTGCATCGATTGGAGTGGAAGGATAAACAACTTTTAATCCCGGCACTTTTGTAAACCATGCTTCATTGCTTTGTGAATGAAACGGACCTGCGCCAACTCCACCTCCAGTTGGCATTCGGATCACTACATCAGCATTCTGTCCCCAACGGTAATGGATCTTTGCCAGGTTATTTACGATCTGGTTAAAACCTACTGTAACAAAATCCGCAAACTGCATTTCCATCATGCTTTTAAAACCTTCAAGAGATAGACCAAGTGCTGTACCAACAATTGCACTTTCACATAGTGGCGTATTTCTTACTCTTTCTTTTCCAAATTCTTTTAAAAAACCTTCTGTTATTTTAAATGCACCTCCGTATTCTGCAATATCCTGCCCCATTAATATTAGATTAGGATGTTTCTGCATGGATTGCTTTAGGCCTTCACTAATGGCATCGATCAAACGCAAGTCGTGAGTGGTGAGTGGTAAGTTGTGAGTGGACCTCGAATTATCAACAACCAGAACTGTTGACCGTCGACTGTCGACTGTTGACCGATACACATCTTCCAATTCTTCTTCAGCATCAGGGTTGATATGACCTGTATTAAAACCAATAGCCAGTTCACTTTCGATTTTTTCTTTAAACTCGTCTTTTATACTTTCAATCATTTTCTCGTCGGCAACACCAATTGACTTTATATACTCTTCAAACTTTTTCACCGGATCTCGCAGCTCCCATATTTTAAATAATTCAGGTGGAACATATTTTGTGCCGCTTGCTTCCTCATGTCCCCGCATTCTGAATGTCATGCATTCGATCAAATATGGCTTTTGATACCTGATGCAATATTCTCTTACACCCTTTATAGTATCATAAACATTTAGAATATTATTTCCATCGATCATCACTCCTTCCATACCATAACCCTTTGCCTTATCTACAAGACTGATGCAGCGGTACTGTTCACTTACAGGAGTACTTAAACCATAGCCATTATTTTCTATAATAAAGATCACCGGCAGATCCCAAACAGCAGCAACATTCAATGCTTCATGAAAGTCTCCTTCACTTGTTCCTCCTTCACCCGTCAATGCTACTGAAACTTTATTTTCTTTTCTTAGTTTATGTGCCAATGCTACACCATCTGCAATTGCTAACTGTGGGCCAAGATGTGAGATCATGCCACAGATATGGTGTGCTGTATTTCCAAAATGAAAACTTCTTTCTCTTCCTTTGCTGTATCCTTCTTTGGCACCCTGCCATTGCATAAATAATTTATGCAGCGGCATATTTCGTGTAGTAAAAATTCCAAGGTTGCGATGCAGCGGCATGACCCATTCATCCTCCTGTAATGCCAATGTTGTCCCTACAGCAATGGCTTCCTGCCCGATGCCACTGAACCATTTTGAGATCTTTCCCTGGCGAAGCAAGACCAACATTTTTTCTTCTATCATTCTGGGCCAAAGCAATGAACGATAAAAACTTATAAGTTGTTCGTTAGACAGATCCTTGCGGTCGAAAGTCATGCTGCAAACCTATTAAATAAAGCTGTATGCAACTTAAAATGTTAAAACAAGAATAAAAGTACGGGACGGCTTATGCAAATAAAAAAGCCAGTGCATCTTAGAGAAAACTTTTTACCATGAACCTGCTTTTTAAACCAGCCATCGCCTTTTTTTCTTCTTACCTCGTTCTTAGCTTTTCTTCACCCGTAGATCATAAAGCGGAAATAGAAACTTCCCAAAAAATAAAGAATAGTCCAAAGATCCAGGCTGCTATTTTACTGGATGTAAGTAATAGCATGGACGGTCTTATCGAACAGGCAAAGGCACAATTATGGACGATGGTGAATGTAATGGGCAAAGCAAAATGCAATGGTGAAACTCCACAAATTGAAATAGCACTTTATGAATATGGAAGAGACAATAACGATCTGCGAAAAGGATATGTAAAACAAATAACTCCTTTTACTTCTGATCTTGACAACCTTTCACAAAAATTATTTCAACTTACCACAAATGGTGGCCAGGAATATTGTGGCTATGTAATTCATACTTCATTAAATGAGTTGAAATGGGATACGACATCTTCTAATTACAAAGTAATTTTTATTTCAGGCAATGAAGATTTTTTGCAGGGTAACATTTCATATACGCTGGCCTGTACAGAAGCGAAAAAGAAAGGCGTAATTGTAAATACAATTTATTGCGGTGACAGGCTGCAGGGAATAAAAGAACATTGGAATCTTTTGGGTGAATGTGGAAACGGAAATTTTACAAATATTAACTCAGATGCAAAACCTGAAGATATTCCGACTCCCTACGATAGTACATTGATCACCCTGAATAATAAATTGAATGGAACATATATTTATTATGGAGCTGCTGGTAGGGGTAAAAAAGAATTACAAGGCTCTATGGATGTTGCTAATATGTCTGTCAGTTCATATGCAGGTGTAAACAGGGCAGTGTCAAAGGCTTCTTCAAAAACTTATAAGAATAGTAACTGGGATCTTGTTGACGCAAAAGACGAAGACAAAAAGATCTTAGATAAAATAGATCATAAAACATTACCGGATAGTTTACAAAAGAAAAATAAGGCTGAACTGGAGGCGATCATAAATCAAAAAAGCAATGAGAGAGGCAGCATACAAAAAGAAATATTGGATATAAATAAAAAAAGGGAGACATATATAGCGAATGAAAAGATGAATAAATTAAAAAACGGAAACAATACAAAAACCTTGGAAAGCGAAGTGGAAAAGATCATTCGGGAACAGGCAACAAGATTTAATATGAAGATCGAATAAAAAAAACTAAGCTGGTCGCCGATCCACTTTCTCTTTTTTATCGATGGCAGAGGTTATGATCGATAAAATAATACTGAAAAGCAGGGCCCACCAGAAATTATCAATGCTAAAGCCATCGACAAATTTACTGGCCAACATAATAATAAGCGTATTGACTACAAATAAAAAAAGGCCAAGAGTTATAAATGTAACCGGAAGTGTGACGAGGATCAAAATTGGCCGAACGAACATATTTAAAAGTGCAAGCACAATGGCAAAGACAAAAGCCGTCCAGAAATCAGTAACATGTACTCCGCCCAGTAAATGAGCCAGCCCAAAGGAAACGGCCGCAATAACCAAAACACGAATAAGAAAATTCATGTGATAAAAATTTAAGTGAAGTTATACAACTACTAACTCATAGAACTCTTCCGGGTTTAAATATTTCTTTGCGAGTTGTTGCAACTCTTCCGGCGAAACTGTTCTTATAGTATTAATAGCATTATAAAAATAATCTCCATTAAGATCATTCAAGATATAGTTCTTCCATCTTGCTATGATATGAAAAGGTCCATCGAGGTCGCCAAGGATACTGCCCATCATATAATTCCTGACTAGTTGCATTTCATCTTCAGCTACCGGTTCATCTTGTAGTCGTTTCATTTCTTTATAAACTTCACTGATCGCTGCTTCGCAAACATCTTTCCCGGCCTCTGTGCTTACGAGCCATCCAGATTGCTGAATATGATCTTGTAGAAAACTATGGATTCCGTATGTATATCCTTTGTCTTCCCTGATATTTGCCATTAGTCTTGATCCAAAGTAGCCACCGAAAATATTATTCAGCACCATTACTTTTAAAAAATCCGGATGATGACGATTCGGAAATTCTCTCGCAATACGGATCGAACCCTGTACCCCATTTTCATCGTTGGTGATCCTGAATTTTTCACCGGTCTTTTTTGTTGAAGAAATTTGGTGAAGCGGTTTTTGAAAATTATTTCCAAATGGGAGTTTTCCAAAATGTTTATTCAATAATTCAAAAAGCCGCGGAGGAAGTTTACCCGCTGTAAAGATGATGCAGCTGCCATTCTTATAATATTTATTGTAGAACGAGATCAATTCTTCCCTGTTCAACGCATCATATACTGCATGACTGCTGTATTTTCCATAAGGATGTTTTTCGCCATATAAGTAGGAGTCGATCAGCCTGCTGGCAACAAATTCACTTTTTTTCAAACTGACACTTAATCGTTGTTTCTGGTTTTGTTTAAAGATCGCCAGTTCTTCTTCCGGAAAGATAGAATCGGTAATTAATTCTTCCACCACTGGCAAAAGTTCCCCTATATGTTTATTCAAAGAATGAAGAGTCAATGTCGAAGTTTCATTATAGCAGGCACGATTTAAAAATGAACCATAATATTCAAAATGTTCATTGATCTGGAATGCTTTCTTTTTTGAAGTCCCATTTTTCAAAAGAAAATTAGTGGCTGCCGCGACGACATTTTTTTCTTCAAAACTATTGCCGGCAAAAAAAACCATCTCCACACTCATCACTTCTTCTGCACCGGCATTGATGGCATACACAGGCACTCCATTATCAAGTGTGAATTTTTCATAAGACTTCAGTTCAAGATGAAAATTGACCGCATCAACGATCGGTGGTGCGATCTTTCTGTCAACAGTAAGTAATTCCATTGTCAATTCTTTGAATAATAATAAAGCGTATTGCTGTTCTCCGGTCTGAAAATGATCCGGCTTTCATTAAGGATATCTTCTGCAGTAACTACATTATACTTTTCCAGTTCGTGATTCATTTGTTCTGCATCACCCAGTAATTCATAGAACGCAAGACTATTGGCACGATTAGTAAGACTCATATCTTCAAAGGCGATCAGGCTTTCTACTTTGTTTTTTACTTTTTGCAATTCGGTAGTTGTTACTTTTTCTGTCCTCATTTTTTCTAACTCTGCTTCCACCGCTTTTTCCGCATCTTCCATTTTAATTCCTTTTACGAGCTTGCCTTCGATCACCAATGTGCCTGCATCCAGGCTTCCGCTATGATAACATTCAACAGCACTGAATATTTTTTTCTCTTTTACCAATGATTGAAATAATCTCGATGAACCACCGCCGCTTAAAACTTCTGTGATAAGATCGGCTATATAATATCGTTTATCAATACGCGGATAAATATGCCAGCATTTATAGAATGCATCGAGCGGCACTTTAGCTTTTACTTCCAGTTTTCTTTCTTCAGTTTGCGGCGGCTCTTGTGGTAGTTTACGAACATATTTTTCTCCAGCAGGGATATCAGCAAACCATTTTTCTGCAAGCTCTTTAACCTTTTCAATAGTTACATTTCCCGCCACTACCAGTATGGCATTATTTGGACGGTAATGTTTAAAAAAGAAATTCTTTACATCATCAAGCCTTGCATTTTCAATATGAGAAAGTTCTTTACCGATCGTCATCCAGCGATAAGGATGTACCTTATAAGCAAGCTCTCTCATTTTATGCCAAACGTCACCATAAGGCTTGTTGAGATAATGTTCTTTAAACTCTTCGCAAACAACTTTACGTTGCACATCCAAACTTTTTTCACCAAATGCAAGAGATAGCATTCGGTCACTTTCTAACCAAAATGCTGTTTCCAGGTTTTCAGCCGGCAATTGAATATAGTAGTTAGTAATATCGTTTGAAGTATAAGCATTGTTTTCGCCACCCGCCATTTGCAAAGGAGTATCATAGCTTGGAATATTGATACTGCCGCCAAACATTAAGTGCTCGAACAAATGTGCAAACCCTGTCCTTTCAGGATCCTCATCTCTTGCGCCTACATCATACATTATATTCATTACTGCCATCGGGGTAGATTCATCCTGGTGAACGATCACCCTCAAGCCGTTTTGCAATACAAATTTTTCAAATCGTATCATGGTAAATTCAATAATAAAAAGTTTGTAAAAATAGCCCAATTACTGCAGAAGGGAATTCTAAACTTTGTCCTTTATTTTGAAAGTATGCTCTTTATTTTGAAGTTGAATTCCATCAATTTGTCATCACGGCTAATAATTATTCTTACTTTTTGACCAGCGGACTGTAGTGCAGTTTTATATTGCTGGATATTTGCATTCAGCATATTATTGATCCCTATTAGTACGTCGCCTTCCCGAAGTCCGGCTTTTTCAGCCGGCGAGGCTATTGCCACATCACCTAATAATATATCTCCATCTACATAATATAACTCGATTCCGGAATAAGCATAATCAAAAGGATCCTGGTAGTGGGTGTTAGGCATGAAATAAAATTCACGTTTCGCATAATTCAGGATCAGGTTGAATCGCCGCAATATATCATTGCCAATGATGCCGCTTAGATAAGGATAAGAGGTAATATTATATGTATCATCAAACACAAACACTGGTATATTTTTAAAACGATAAGGACCCATTCTCATTTCTTTGATCACTGTCATATGCATATCCACTTTACCTCCTACTCCCTCCGCCTCTTTTGCATACAACACTCTTTTCTTATCTAAAAAATTGCTGTCTTCAAGAAATTCTTTATTTAACATCAGGCAAAGCCCGGCGCCGATGTCAAATAGAAAACGTGAATTGGTGGTTACCGCATCTTTAATTCGTGCAGTTTGTACAGGCAGTGTACGCAAAATAGGTTCATACAACCAGCCACCGCGGGGATATTTCATTCGGCCATTTGTAAAAATTGAAATTTTTGAACTATCATAATTTATATTAAAAATATACCGGCTCAATAAAGAAAAACCGACGATCCCATCGATCTTTTCACCATATACCTGCGTAAGGATATCATAATTGTTTATATGAAAATTCAGGCTATCGACAGTAAGACCAGGTAAATGCAGTTTTTGATTATATATAAAACTTACTTTGCGAATTCCGGCAATGCCAAGAATGGTAAGATTGGAAGGTGTGGGAGTGATACGAAAATAATCCACGGTTGTAGAATCAAGTGAAATACCACCACTGCCCGTATCTAAAATGAAATTGAGGGTATCAGGAAAATTTCCGAACCTGGCATTGAACATGATAACACCACCCGAAAGTTGTTTAAAACGAATTGAGGTTAAAAGTCTTGCAGGGCCATCAACGAATTGTTCCTGTGCTGTTGCAGAGATAGATACAGCTAATAAAAAGCAAAACAATATTTGTGTTACCGGCTTTCGCATTACTATTTGGCAATCGTTGCAAGTTTACCCTGGCACTGAGCGTAGCGAAGTGGAAGGGCCTGAACTTCTATTTTCGTGTCCAGCAAATAGACGAATAGTTTCTCTCATTTGCTGCATCTGCACAACAAGTTATTATAATAATCCAACAAATAATTACAGGCTGCAATTAATTGAATGATTTTCCCTTCTTTACCTTTGCGCTTCTATTATGATGCAGCTACCCGATCTATACCAGAAAGCCTCCCGGTTCGAATTCTTATCAAAAGAAGAAGGAGTTTTTCTATTTGAAAAAGCACCGCTGACTGAATTGATGTTCTTAGCTGATGAACTCAGGAAGAAACAAGTGCCGCATGGAAAAGTTACCTGGCAGATCGATCGCAATGTGAACACGACCAATGTCTGTATTGCCAATTGCAAGTTTTGTAATTTCTACCGCATACCCGGTCACGCGGAGGCATATATAACCGATATACCAACATACAGGAAAAAGATCGAAGAAACAATTCGCTGGGGCGGCGACCAGTTGTTATTACAAGGCGGTCATCATCCGGAATTAGGTTTGGATTTTTATGTCAGTACTTTCAGCCAGATCAAAAAAGAATTTCCAACTATCAAGCTGCATACATTGGGGCCACCTGAAGTGGCGCATATCACCAAGCTTGAAAAAAGCAATCATCATGATGTATTGGTTGCATTAAAAGAAGCAGGAATGGATTCATTACCCGGCGCTGGTGCAGAAATATTGATCGATCGTGTTCGTCGATTGATCAGTAAAGGAAAATGCGGTGCACAGGAATGGCTTGATATTATGCATGAGGCACACAAACTAAATATCACTACTTCGGCTACGATGATGTTTGGACATGTAGAAACTATTGAAGAACGTTTTGAGCATTTAATAAAAATAAGAGAAGTGCAAAGTCGAAAGCCGGAAAATGCAAAAGGCTTTCTCGCTTTTATCCCATGGACCTTCCAGGATGTGGATACCTTACTTGCAAAGATCCGCGGAGTACATAATCTAACAACCCCGGATGAATATATCCGCATGATCGCCATGAGCCGCATCATGTTGCCCAACATTAAAAATATACAGGCAAGCTGGCTTACCGTTGGAAAACAGGTTGCACAACTTTGTTTGCATGCAGGTGCCAATGATTTTGGAAGTATCATGCTTGAAGAAAATGTTGTAAGTGCAGCAGGTGCCCCGCATCGGTTTACTTATAAAAGTATTCAACAAGCAATTCGTGAAGCAGGGTTTGAACCACAGCTTCGTAACCAGCAATATGAATGGAGAGAATTGCCGCAAGCTATAGAGGAGCAGGTGATTGATTATTGAGTTAATTTCATAAAATGAAATCTGCAGATAATAAAATCTTTCTTGCGGTTCCTTTTATTTTTTTCATTCAAGTAATTTATAGTCAGCAACCCTATTTTCCCGACTCCAACTGGCAAACAAAGAAACCGACCGAATTAAAAATGAATGCAGTGTTAATCGACAGCGCTGTAAGCTTCGCTATTCGAAATGAAACTAAAACTGATTATGACCTTCGAATAGCTAATTTAAAAGCATTTGCAAATGAGCCTGGTTTTAGAATTGCAGGTCCAATGAGAGAAAGAGGGAAGCCCGCCGGGATAATTTTAAAGAATGGATATATCGTGGCACAATGGGGAGATGTAAAAAGAGTGGATATGACTTTTAGTGTTACCAAAAGTTATCTTTCAACTGTTGCCGGGCTTGCTGTCGGCGATCGGTTAATAAAAAATATTGATGACCGTGTAAATGAATATGTGTGGGATGGAAAATTTGATGGGGAGCATAATTCAAAGATCACCTGGCGTCATTTATTAACGCAATCATCTGATTGGTCAGGTTGTTTATTTGATGTATGTGATTGGGCCGATCGTCCGCCAAGACAGGGAACTATTGATGATTGGAAGAACAGAAAACTACTTGAACCCGGAACAGCTTTTGAGTACAACGATATTCGAGTGAATTTATTAGCCTA
>DATDCP010000215.1:0-5661 GCA_036524255.1 Chitinophagaceae bacterium | reverse complement strand
CATCTAATATTCAATATTGTATTCAAAATAGGAAGCGTCTTCAAAGAAATCATCAAGTGTTCCTTCCATTGTAATTTTCTTTTTGTCGTCTGAAAGTTTTAATCCTTTGCCTTCCGCTTTCTTTGCGGGCTTAGGAAGATTGATAACTGTTTTCATATTTATAGCCATCCCCAATTGTGCCATTTCTTGTAAGGACTTCAACGATTTATCATCTTCTACATGTGCATATTTCTCTTTATTGAGTTTTCGGGTAACCTTGCCTTTTTCATAAACTGACGTATAGTATGCATCAATGTTTGTACCCATATCCTCTTTCTTTTCATCCCCTTCTTCATTTCCTGGCATTGCTTCATTTTTACCATTTTCCTCGCCCATGATCTTTTTCATTGTATCATCAATGATATCTTGTTTTGCTTTTTTCAAAACACCCTGAATTCCGTCGATCTCGGAAATTCTTGAAAAAGGAAATGTGAATGTGAAATTCATTTTATCATCGTTTGCATCTACCTGTATTTTTAGTGTGCCGGTTGCGGCTATATTTTTTTCGGCAGCACTTAAATTTTTCATGCTGTCTTTAAGGTCCTTTAAATAAATAACAGTATCCATTTTCAACTTGTCAATATCTTTCATTTCATCTTTGCCACTGCCCATTGTTTTTGCAAGTCCCAGCAACTTTCCCATATCAAGGGTATTGACAAATGTGCCACTGCCATTATCAGCAATTGTAACTTCCTCGAGGGTATCAAAACATCCGGAAAAAACCAACAGCACAACAAGACCAACGATCCAACTAATTTTTTTCATAAATAAAATTTTGCTTAACGAAGTTTCAACATTACAAAGAAACAGTTTTTGACCCTGATAAGATGATTAAGCTGCAATTATTTTAAATACCATTTCTTTTAACAGAGATGCGTCTTCAGTACCTATATCTGAAACGCCTACTGATCTTAAATTATAATGATGCAATAATAAAATAGCTTTCTCCACCTGGGGAAAGCTGTAAACTTTTACAGCCTTTAAATAGTCTTTGACAAAAAATGGGTTTACACCTATTGATGCCGCCACTGCTTTCTCATCACGGCTATTCAATCCGTGTATCATATATAATTTACTGAAAAATGAATAGAGTGATGGAAATATCAATTGAATTGGCGCTGCCTTAGTATTTGCTTCAAAGTATTGGACAATGCGAACACATGCGGAAAGATCTTTGTTTGCTAAAGCATTTTGAAATTCAAAAACATTAAACTCCTTACTTATGCCAATAAATTCTTCAATATCGTCTTCATTGATCAATTTTCTGTTACCAAGATTGACTAATATTTTCTCTATTTCATTTTCGATCCTGTTAAGATCATTCCCGATATGATCAACTAATAGCATGAGAGCTTTCCTGGAAATTTCATATCCATGTTCATGTACGATCTCTTCGGTCCATTGCGGAAGCTGGTTTTCATAAATTTTTTTAGTTGAAAGCAGAACACCCCGGTCTTTTAGCAGTTTTGCAAATTTTGTTCGACCATCAATTTTCTTTTCTTTATATGAAACGACAAGGATAGTTGAGTCCAACGGGTTTTCTATATACGATTCAAGTTTTTCAATGTCCCGCATTTGCTGTCCCTCTTTTAATAATACTACCTGTCGTTCGGAAAACATGGGATAGCGACGGCATGCATTTATTACGTCGGGCCAGGCCGCATCCTTACCGTAAAAGACCGTGAGGTTAAACCCTGTCTCCGATTCGCTAAGAATATTGTTCTCGGCATAGTCCATAACCTTGTCAATAAAATACTCTTCCTCGCCTTCCAACCAGTAAAAAGGCTTGAAAACTTTTTTTTTCCACTCGGTAATTATCTTTTCATACGACATAAGGCGCTAAATTACAAGGATTCACAAAGAGGAACACGAATATTTGTTGACATCGGTATTTTATTTTTTTTCGTTTTTTGGCATGGTTTTTCTTTAAAGAGGTTTGACACAAAATTGTGATCCCTGTTAATAACTAATGCTACTTATTTTGAGCGATTCCAATTATTTTGAAACTGTAAAATTCAAATAAAAATGACAAACACAAATTATCCATCTGCTTCGCCTACAACAACACCGCAGAGAAGCAGCAATTCAAAAAACATCGTTATTGGTCTACTGGCAGTTGCCCTACTTGGTTCATGGGCTTATTTTCTAATGAAAATAAACAGGTCAGACAAAGAGATCCTTTCAAAAACTGAAGAAGGAGTTCATTACATGAGTCAGCGTGATTCATTGGAATCTCTTTACAAGTTTACTCTTGATAAGTATGACTCAGTTACCGTTGCTAACAATGATCTTTCTGGTAAATTGACCGGCAAGCAATCTGAGATCACAAAATTAAAAGCCGAGATCAACAGCATTTTGAAAAAGAAGAACGCTTCACAATCAGAACTTGCAAGAGCTAAAACATTGATCGAAGAACTTAATACCCAGATCGAGACTCTTCAAGCTGAAAATTCAAGGCTGACGGGTGAAAATCAGACCTTAACAGCTGAAAAAACACAGCTTATCGTTGAAAAAGATACTTTACAGGCAAACCTGAATACAACTCAGGCAGAAAAGAAAGTATTAGAAGAGACAGTTGATGTTGGTTCTACGTTCAGCGCAAGCAACATCGCTATTATCCCGTTAAACGAAAAGAGCGGTGGTAAAGAAAAAGAAACAACAACGGCTAAAAAAGTTGACAAACTGGTTGTATCCTTTGATGTTGAAAATAGGATAGCAAAAAGTGGCCCGGCTGATATGTACATAATGGTAACAGCTCCTGACGGAAAAGTTATTACATCTGATGCTACTGGCGGAACATTTACAACAAGAGAGGAAGGTGATAAAACTTTCACTTCAAAGCTTACAGTGCCTTATGAGCAAGGTAAACGTCAGAACGTTCAACTTCCGTTGATGCAGGAAAAATTCCAAACTGGTGATTACAAGATCCAGGTTTATCATAACGGATTCAAAATTGGCGAAGGTGTTAGAACCTTAAAGAAAGGTGGATTATTTAGCTAATCATATATAAAAATTGTCGATCCAATATTCACTGTCCCCCGGTTAGCCGGGGGACTTTTATTTTCACTGTCGTCCGGCATTTTTCCACATTGCCTTTTTGGCTGCGTATTGTTTTCAATAATTAATTAGCTTGACATTGAATGAGAGATAACAAATCGATCCTTTTAGCCCTGCTTGCCGCAGGTCTTGTTATAACCTGGGTTTATCATATATATGATAAAAGCCAGTATTCAAATCATACACGAGAGGTCTTTGTTAAAGACTCGATCGCAGTAGCTGAAGCTGTTTCTGACTCTTTGAGAATATATTATACTCGTACTCTTGATCAGCTAGGTGTTGAGAAATTGCAGATCGATTCTACAAATAGTTCATTAAAAGGAGAACTGGGACAAAGAATTACAGAAATTAATAAGTTACGATCTGAGATCGGGATCATTCTAAAAAGAAAGAATCTTACCCAGGCTGATCTTACAGAAGCAAAAACAAAGATCGATGATCTGCAGATGAGGATGGATGATCTGAAGACAGAAAACACTTCGCTTACCGACGAACGAACAAAACTAAATGATGTTCTTACTCAATTAAACGGTGAAATGAATTCATTGCAGCAAAACATGCAAAAGGTAAGTGCTGAAAACAGAGACCTCACTCAAAAAATAAATGATGCTTCTGTTTTTATCGCATCCGAAATAAAGTTTGCCGCTGTAAATATTAAGGCTGATGAAAAAGAAAGTGAAACAACGCAACAAAAGAAAGCGAATAAATTCATTACCTCTTTCACTGTACAGAATAATATTTTAGATCTTCAAAGCGCAGAAGTTGTCATTGTTGTTACAGATCCTTCCGGCAAATCTCTTAACACTGAAGTTTGGGATGCGGGTAGCTTTGAAACAAAAACTGATGGAAGGAAAATTTATACAAGAAAGGTAAAATTTGAATACAATAAAGGAGAAGCAAAACACCTGATCTTTTCCCTGGAGCCAGACAATTTTGAAAAAGGAATTTACAAACTCAGTCTTTATCACAATGGTATTCGTATCGGTGAATCAAGCTGGAAGCTTAGTTGAATTCATTCCACCCGCAAAAAAATAACCCCCGACTTAATCGGGAGCTATTTTTTTAGATCGTCTCCTCTATTTTTTAGAACATATTATATCCATAACTCACATAATAAAGACCTCCAACATACGGGCTGCCATAGCCTGTTCTTGCATAGTGATTAAGTATATTACTACCGCCAATACGGATCACACTTTTACCTTTTGGCACTCTGTAACTGACCTGCGCATCAATCGTCCAAAAGGCAGGTAAAACACCAGAGACAAATGTGCCTTCATAATGATTATGATCCTGCCATTTTGCAATAGCATTAAATCCAATATTTTTCCAAACGTTATCATTTCTTAAACTTAAGTTAGCACGAAATTCAGGAGCGTTAAAGTAGCTTACAAAACCGGCTGGCACATCATTTAATACATCTGAAAATAGATTTCCACCAACTATATAACCACGACTCAGCTGGTACTCAAGGCCAATTCCCCAACCACTTGCATTTACTGCATCGGGGCTATTTTGAATATAGGCATAGTTTGTTGAAGCGAGTGGATTAAGTGCACTTGTTGGTGATGGTGCTTTTACAACTGCTACCCTGGCAAAAAAATTCTGGTAGCGACTGTAATAGCCATATACATCTACAAATAGCTTTTTAGCGATAAGTCCTTTATAACCGATCTCTCCTGAGGAAACACTTTCAGGATTTACAGTTCCGAAAGTTGAAGGCACCAGCAAAGATGGATTAAACGCTGCTCTTGCTGCTGTAACAGA
The DNA here is from genome assembly GCA_036524255.1 of Chitinophagaceae bacterium. GTDB lineage: Bacteria > Bacteroidota > Bacteroidia > Chitinophagales > Chitinophagaceae > VBAS01. The sequence goes on along the minus strand of DATDCP010000215.1, from coordinate 798 downwards.
TTCCGCAGTATAGGTGCCTGTATTCAAACCATAACGTGTAACAAATTCTGGTAGTGCCCCAACTAAAATTACAGACCCGGTATTCAGATCTATGTATTGGTCCTGGTTAGTTGGAAAGCGATAAGCTGTTTGGAATGATAAACGAATATTATTGTCTTTTGCAACACGCATTACTGCGGTAACTCTTGGCGTCCAGCGGCCATCAAAATTTGTTTGGTTATCATATCGGATAGCCCCCGTAAGAGTGAGGAAATCATTAAACAGTTTTTTCCTTAATTGTAAGTATCCGCCCTTCTCACTGATCTTGATTGCGCCAGCGCTGTCGGCAAAGATCGTTCCTTGTGAATTCATGACCCATTGTTTCCATTGCAATCCTGCCATTACCTCTATTACATCGGAAAAATCAAAGGCATCAGAAACATTTAATTGTCCTTCTGCAGCCCACAAGTCAGACTTGTCAAGAAATTTAGCTCCACCTTGTCCTATTGGAGTTGTCCTGATCGTTTGTTTTGAATTTTCAAAATTTGTTGATCCGGGTAAAGGCATTCCTGCATCACTAATTGATCTTGCAAATTGATGAGCATTGCGTTCACTTGAAGCTGCTCCCCCCGGGGTATTATTTATAGTATTTTTATAATTAAAATATGCAAAAGTGTACTCAGGATACCATCCCGTGCCATCAGGACGAACACTTGGCTTAAATGCTTCCTGCATTAAACGTCCAAGAGCTGTTGCCTGGTAGGCTTCTCCGGCATTTTCCTGTGTGGTATAACCACGAACAAACCAGTTCTTATGACG
>DATDCP010000214.1:0-3383 GCA_036524255.1 Chitinophagaceae bacterium | reverse complement strand
GTGGCATCTTGTTTATCTACTTATAGCATGAACAATCTTGATCGCTTTTTCCTGAATGCTGAAAAGGGGTTTGCAGAATTACTGCCTGCCACCGCCTATGGGCCTATAAGGGGAAAAACAAATAAAGGCGAGTTGAATTATCCGCATGTGACTCACCAAACCGTGCAAATGGATAAAATGGCGGAAATTATTTTAGAAGATAAACAACCAATAGTGCCAGTTGATGGTGAAGAAGGGTTAAAAGACCTGAAGATCATTGATGCAATTTATGCAGCCATTAAAAGTGGTAAAAAAGTTAAACTATCCCTGTAAGATTAGAAATAGTTAAATGATACGAAGTCTTATTCTTCTGGCAATTATCTTTTCGGTTTCATCCAGCTATAAAATTGTAGCTGAAAGGAAAAGCTATTTCTCAAAAAGAACTGAAGCAATGTCAAAAAACATAAACAAAGAAAATGTTTGGGTATTTATAATGGCTGGCCAATCGAACATGGCCGGTCGTGGTATTGTTGAACCGGAAGACACAGTTTCCAACAAAAGAATTTTTTCAATTAATAAAGAGGGACAGATCATCACAGCCAGAGAACCACTACACTTTTATGAACCAGAAAGAACTGGTCTGGATTGTGGGCTTTCTTTTGCAAAAACACTTATTACACAAATTCCCGACAACATTTCTATATTAATTATTCCAACTGCCATTGGTGGCAGTTCGATAAGACAGTGGTTGGGTGATTCCGTTTTTCGGAATGTTAAATTATTTTCAAATTTTTTGGCAAAAGTTGAGATCGGAAAACAAAATGGCATCATTAAGGGAATTCTCTGGCACCAGGGAGAAAGTGATGCTAATGAAAATAATATTCCTCTTCATAAAGAACGACTTCATTTATTATTTTCAAAGTTCAGAGCTGAGATTGGAAATAATGAATTACCTGTTTTACTTGGAGAACTCGGTTCTTTTTCAAATAACCCGTCAGACTTTAATTTGATAAATAAAGCAATACATGATTATGCTGCAGAAGATAAGAACAGCCGTGTTATTTCAACAAAAGACTTAATAGATAAAGGCGATCATTTGCATTTTGATTCAGAAGGGCAAAGGACGATGGGAAAACGATTTGCGAATGCGTATTTGAATATCTATTAAAAAGTCTCTTGTCTTTTTTTAAACTTAATAAAATATCATTTTATGAAAGCAGGAAAGAAAATATTGATCATCACCGGTGATGCAGGTGAAAGTTTTGAGATACTTTATGCATCTCACCGTTTAAGAGAGGAAGGCTATATTCCGGTGATAGCTGCACCAACAATCAAAAGAATGAATCTCGTTATCCATGATTTCGAACCGGGATGGGATACTTATGTAGAAAGAACGGGCTACATTATGGAATCAGACATTTCATTTGATCAGGTAGATCCTGCTGAGTATACAGCCGTTTTGATGCCCGGAGGCAGAGCACCAGAATATTTACGCAATGATGCAAGAGTAATTAAGATCGTAAGGGAATTTCATAAGAGCAATAAGTACGTTTTCGCAATTTGCCATGGCGTACAGATATTAGTAACTGCTGGTTTGGTCGATAAAAAGAATATCGCCTGCTATGAACATGTGAAGTTTGAAGTGGAAGCTTGCGGAGGTCATTATATAACTCCGGATGAAGCAGTGAAAGATGGAAAAATTGTTACGGGAAAAACCTGGCAATCGCATCCAGAATTTTACAAAATAGTTTTTAGTTGTCTCGAAGAATTCAAAGAGCCTGTTTTGAATGATCGATTGTGAGATTTTATAAATGCTCACTTCTCTCCTTGTCAATTATACTTCATCTTGTTAAGCAACATGATAAACCTCTTCTCCTTCCGTATTGGGTCTAATGCTGGGTCATACTTTAACCAAACTAACCAATTGCCATGTTCGTCATAAGTGCCTTCAAGAAGATCAATTGCTTTTTTATATTTTCCAATTCCAATATTGAACACTGCATCCCGGTATTTAACAACCTGGTTTAATTCATAACTTCTCCTGATCAACTTTTCTGCTTCAGCTAATTCGTCATTTTTAGTTAATGCATATGCCAATAAAGCTTTTGCACCTCCATCTGCATTTTCAAAATCCGCATAAACTGTTTTTAATATCTCTACAGCTCTTGCAGGGTTATTGTCAGCTATAAAACTATAGCCAATATAAAATTTACTGATATAAGTCTGAGGATCAATTTTACTAAGATGATAAATGGCTTGTTTAAAATTTCTCATCCAGTAATAATACACACCTATATTTAAAAGTGTACGACTGTCATTCGGGGCTAAACTGTAAGCTGTGTCAATCCATTTTTTAGCAGTAGTAATATCGCCCTTCAAAGCAAGAACCTGACCATATCTTGCATAGTTGCCTATATTTTTTGGATTGTACCTAATTGCCTTGCTTAAATTCTTTAGGACCTCGTTCCAATTATATTCGTAACTATAATTTATTCCTGCCAAATCTGTATAAGCTTCACTTGAAGTGCTGTCAATTTGTATTGCTCGTAAAATGGCTTTTTTTGATTTGGGTAAAATAACTGACGCACCTGGAAAGTAAAGTGGTCTATTTGGATATGAAAAGTCAAATTTCCAATATGTCCTTGAAAGTTCGAGAAATGCTTTTGCAAATAAGGTATCTTTTTCAACAGCTTTTTCCAATAACTGTACAGCTATTTTTAAACTATCAACAGAACCACCTGTTCGGGGGTCGCCAATTTCAATATAATACAATGCTTTTAAGTAATAGTCATTAGCATCCTTGTCAACAGAATAAACCGGAGAACCATTTTGTGCATTACTAAAATTCGTTTGGCAAAGAATAAGCAATAATAAAAGGAATATTTTAAGCCTGATTATCATGTATGTCTCGGTTGATTGATTAATAAGTGGATGGCCAGAACGATTTACCCGCATTATGTTGCTTTATCCATCACCTTCATAGTAACCAATGCTTCTTCAAGACTGCACGGGTTAGCACCTTCACCACGAAAGAACTTTACCACATTATTTATATGCGGTTGTTGAATATTTACCGGGTACTCCAGTTCAAATATTTCAGTGCCGGTACTTTCAACTAATTCTATTGTGCTTGCACGAAAAAAACTAAACCGTATGCTTCCTTTGTCTCCAATAATTTCACATAAATCACTCGTAGCCGTTTCTGCCACATTAAAATTCCATACACCATCAAAATAAATATCATTTGCAAATGCGATCTGCGCCATTGTCAGATCCGGTGCATTGTAAACCTTTCCCTGGTTAGCAGTTTGCATATATGCTTGTTGCGGAGTTCCAAAAATCCAATACATAATATCTAGCTGGTGGGGAGAAAGATCATGAAATAAACCTCCCCCTGATATTTC
>DATDCP010000213.1:0-4925 GCA_036524255.1 Chitinophagaceae bacterium | reverse complement strand
ATTAATTGAAAAAATTCTTTTGTCGGAAACCGTGTCCTCCGGTTCAACAATGCCACGGCCGGCCATGTTCGATTGACCTGCCATTAAAAATACCCAAACATTTTCTTTTTTTATGTTGTTTGACATTGCTTGAGTTCTTTTTGAGAAATAGCTCTTCCTTTCAGCTACAATTTTATAGCTGGATGAAACCGAAAAGATCATTGCCAGGAGAATAAGACTTCGTATCATTTAACTATTTCTAATCTTACAGGGATAGTTTAACTTTTTTACCACTTTTAATGGCTGCATAAATTGCATCAATGATCTTCAGATCTTTCAATCCTTCTTCACCATCAACTGGCACTATTGGTTGTTTACCTTCTAATATAATTTCCGCCATTCTATCCATTTGCACGGTTTGGTGAGTCACATGCGGATAATTCAACTCACCTTTATTTGTTTTTCCCGTTATAGGCCTATAGGCGGTGGCGGGCTGTAATTCTGCAAACCCCTTTTCAGCATTTAAGAAAAAGCGATCAAGATTGTTCATGCTATAAGTAGATAAACAAGATGCCACTGCGCCACCAGGAAAACCTAATTGAAATTGAATTGTTTCATCTACTCCTTCTTTAAATTTTTCTTTATCCTTTTTTGTTTCCTGCGCAGTTACCCAAATTGGTTCTTCACCGATCATATACCTTGCGCCGTTAATGGAATAAATTCCAATGTCCATCATGGCGCCCCCACCAGCCAATTCTTTTTTTAGTCGCCATTGTGTTGGATCGCCAATGCGAAAACCAGATAATCCCTGGAAGAATAAAACTTTTCCAAACTCTCCATCTTTTCGCATACGGATTATTTCAAGAGTCTTTGGTTCAAAGTGCAACCGGTATCCCACCAATAATTTCACATTCGCCTTTTTACAAGCGGCGATCATCTGCTCACCACCTTTTGCATTGATCGACATAGGTTTTTCACAAATAACATGTTTACCGGCTTTGGCTACCCTGATAGCCGCATCCTTATGCAATGCATTTGGTGTTATAATATATACTGCATCAATATCAGGATTGTTTTTTATGTCATCATAATTTTCATAGTTGTAGCAATTCTTTTCAGGGATATTATATTTAGACTGCCACGCTGTTATTTTAGAGGGTGTGCCACTTATAACACCAACTAATTTTGCTTTTGTGCAATCTTTCATTGCATCTGCTACACGGGTCCCATAACTGCCAAGGCCCATGATGGCTACCCGCAATACCGGGCCATCATATGATCTATCATTTATTTCTTTAAAACTTTCTAAATATTCATTCCTTGATAAGAGAGGTATTGCAATAACTGAAGCAGTTATATTTTGTAAAAACTTGCGACGTGAGTTCATATATTTAATTTATTTCTGATTGCTTATTCAAAAAAGGGATTCCTGCTATTGCATATTTTTTTGCAAGCACTGCATCACACAAAAGCATGAACATTTGCAAAATTCGAGTTTTTATATAACATAGTTTCATTATATGAAAATTGCTTTTTTATTATTGAAGGTTAGCGATCTCTTCAAACTCAGGCGCCAGCTTGGTGCTTAAGCGTTCAAAAATTTTGAAGTATTTCATATACGCATGGTGGTTTGGTTTTTCTGGTAAGTATTCATCAGGCAGCACCACTGTTTTTGCAGCTTCATCCAGATTTTTATAGATACCCATTTCTGTTACAGCAACAAGGAATGCCCCATAACTGACACTGTGAAAATTTTGTCTTAATTGAACTGGCTTATTAAAAATATCGGCGATCATTTGTGTACAGAAAGGAATATTGGCAAAACTTCCATTGATTGAAAGTCGTTTGATACCCCGATGTTCTTCTAATGTTTTTCCAATACTGTAGATCTCATAAAGGATTCCCTCAATAGTTGCTCTTATAAAATGTTTTCTTTCGTGTTTTATATTTAAGCCGAAATAAGCCCCTTTTGCATTGGCATTCCATATTGGTGCTCTTTCGCCGAGTAAATAAGGAAGGAACAATAATCCTTCAGAGCCCGCCGGCACTTTTGATGCTTCTGCGATCAATTCCTGCATACTGTATTCAATATCGAAAGGGTTTTTAAAATCACCGAATTGTTTTGAGAACCATTCGAAAATTACTCCTCCATTATTGGTGGGCCCGCCCGAAACATAACAATCCTCAGTAAGCAGGTAATTAAAAAAACGTTGCTTTTCATCTTTTAAAACTTTATCACCCATGACTCTCACTGCCCCACTATCTTCAATAGTTATTGTTGCCTTGCCTTCTCCTTTTACACCATCACCAAGTATTGCCATACAGCCATCGCTTGAGCCCACAATTATTTTTGTATCAGCAGGTAACCCAAGTGAACTCTGATATGCTTTCTTCAATTTACTCAATGGAGTAAAGACGGGAACAAGATCTGGAAGCATAATGGGAGTTATTCCTGCAAATTTTAAAGCATCGGCATCCCACTTTATCTTATGGATGTTTAATAAACCTGTTGCAGAAGCTATACTATAATCAATAAGGTACTCATCGGTAAGTTGTTTGATGATATAACTTTTGATAGATAAAAACTTATTTGTTTGCCTGAATCTTTCTTTATCATTATTTTTTATCCAGGCTATTTTCATCAACGGAGACATCGGGTGTAGTGGCGTTCCGGTCGCTGTGTAAATAGCTTTTCCCAATGCCGATGTTTTTAATTTATCTGCTTCTTTTTTTGCCCTGTTATCAGACCATGTAATTGCATTCCCCAGAGGATTTCCGTTTTTGTCGACCGCAAGTACACTGTGCATTGATGCGCTGAAACAGATGGAAGCGACTTTATATTTCTTAGGATGGATATGTTCATTTAATAAATTTTTTAAAGCATATAACATAGTGATGAACATTTGGTCAGGATCCTGTTCGCTGTAATCGGGCTCCGTGTGAAAAGTAGGATAGTAACCCCGCTGCGAACCAATAACATTGCCGTTTAGGTCAAATGCAAATACTCTTACGGCATTTGTGCCAAGTTCAATGGTGATTATACATTTCATAGTATGCAATTATTCTTGTGATAAATTATTTTTTCTAAATTGACTCGGTGTATAGCCGGTTAGTTTTTTAAATGTTGTTGAAAAATGTTGTGATGAATAGAACCCTGTGTCTAAAGCAATGTCTGTTATGCTCACATCCTTTTTCTTTAATAGTTTTATAGCCTCTGATATACGGATATTGATAAGATAATTTAAAGGTGTAAAGCCAGAATAATTTTTTACTTTCTCATTAAATAAAGTAGTACCCATACCTGCAATGGCAGCCATTTCTTCTACTGTCCATTGCTGGGAAAGATTTTGACGCAATGCCTGCTCGAGTTGCATAAATACTTTCGGAAAATCTCTTGCACGGTTGTTTTGTTTTGTCAGGTGTCTTGTAATTGTGATAAACAACTCGTCAATAAGCTGATTCGCTCTTGTCGTATACCCAATTTCCTGGTTATAAATTTCATCATGTATATACCGAAGTATTCTTCCGGCTTCTGGTAGTTTTGAAAGCACCGGTATGTTGTTTATTAAAAGAACTTTGCTGATTGCCTGGCTTTCTGTTTCTGAAAGTGTGCTCCACTTTCCTGTTAGCAATTCATTATTTCCCTGTTTGGATATTTTAATATGTATCCACGAGATACTACCGATCTCAAGCATCCCTTTTTCACCGCCAAATTTTTTATTTGGCATGACCAAAGAAACGTCGCCGGGATAAAGTATATAAGATCCGTCATTAACTCTCCATTCAAATTTTCCTTCCATTACAAAATATACACGAATACACTCTGAAGAGGATTGAGGAAATGAGTTAAGATGAATTGCCTGGTTTTTTTTTGCACCAAGCTCTGTAATGTGAGGGAATAATTGTAATTCTTCCGAAATCCCTTGTTGAAATACAAATTGGTGCATGAATTGTAAGTTAAGCAATCGTTTTTGTACCTATAAAGAAATGAATTTATCGCGTTTTTACTTGTACAATATTCATCACTGTTTTTTTTTGGAAGTTATTGAGTGAACAGTCAGATACTTTAGTTCTGGATTTTTTGCTAAATTCATTTTCGAGATTGCTATTGTTAATCAAACAACTTGCTATTATGAAAGTAAATGCAAAGCCGAGACGCAGACCCTGCTTCAGGACGCTAATGCTGTCAGTGTTGTATTTTTCGTTTTAGGCAAGATTTTTTTCTCCCATTTATACAGAATAATGGATTTGAGTATACAAAAAAACTATTTTAGCGGATTGATCAATTTTAGACGCTGACCTATTAGGATTTAACTGAACATTTTTTTTACATAAATGGAAACGAATAAAAAATTAAGAAGCCAGGATTGGTTCGGACGGAAAGATAAAGATGGGATCATTTACCGAAGTTGGATGAAGAACCAGGGTATGCCTCCTGATCACTTTGATGGGCGACCTGTTATCGGAATTTGCAATACATTCAGTGAACTGACACCATGCAATGCACATTTTCGCGAACATGTTGAAAGTGTAAAACATGGTGTACTGGAAGCCGGCGGATTTCCTGTTGAGTTTCCGATCATGAGTTTGGGAGAAACATTGTTGAAGCCAACAGCAATGTTGTTTCGAAATTTGGCAAGCATGGATGCTGAAGAAAGTATTCGCGGCAACCCAATAGATGGGGTGGTATTACTCACTGGTTGTGATAAAACAACACCGTCGACAGTGATGGGTGCTGCAAGTGTTGGATTGCCTACGATTGTGGTTCCAGGCGGACCAATGCTAAATGGAAGATATAAAGGACAAACAATAGGAAGTGGCACACATGTGTGGAAGTTCGATGAGGATATGAAGACAGGGAAGATGACACAGGAAGATTGTGAATTTGCCGAAAGTTGTATGAGCCGTAGTATTGGTCACTGTATGACCATGGGCACGGCGAGTAC
>DATDCP010000212.1:0-6927 GCA_036524255.1 Chitinophagaceae bacterium | reverse complement strand
GCAATTGGCTCAAGCTTTAATCCATAAATTAATGGTCTTGTATTGAGATAACTAACTATTCCAACCTTTATCTTACTCAATTAAGTTATTTTTGCGCAACAAAGATAGACGAAAACCCACTTACGCTTATGCTTCAGTGGGCAGGCAAGAAACAGAAATTAAAAAAGCATGGAGCTAACTAATCTTTCAGCCATTTCCCCCATTGACGGTCGCTACCGCAAACAAGTACAGCACTTAGATGAGTATTTCTCTGAATTCGCATTGATAAAATATCGGGTGCTGGTTGAAATTGAATATTTTCTTTTCCTTGCTGATAAAAAGCTTTTTAAAATATCGGGAAAAGCGGAAAAGCATCTCAGAAAGATCGCAGAAGAATTTGGGCCGGAAGATGCCCAGGAAATAAAACAGATCGAATACACAACTAATCATGATGTAAAGGCTGTAGAATATTTTTTAAAAAATGTATTGGAAAAAAGCGGGGCAAAAGCAGAAAAAGAATGGATACATTTTGGATTGACATCACAGGATATTAATAATACGGCTATCCCCCTTTTCTGGAAACATGCAGTTGAATATGAATACCTGCCTTCATTATTGAATTTAAATGCGCAATTAAAATTGCTGGCAAAAGAATGGCAGGACATTCCTATGCTTGCACATACGCATGGGCAGCCAGCTTCACCAACAAGATTGGGAAAGGAATTCATGGTGTTTGCAGAACGTATAGAAAACCAGGTTGAACAGCTTATTAATATTCCTTTTAGTGCAAAATTTGGTGGAGCCACTGGTAATTTCAATGCACATCATGTTGCGTTTCCAAAAATGGATTGGGTAAAACTCGGCAACGAGTTTGTTGAAAAAACATTAGGACTTACCCGCATGCAATACACTACGCAGATCGAGCACTATGATAATCTTGCTGCACATTTCGATTGCATGAAAAGGATCAACAATATTCTTGTTGATTTTTGTCGTGATGTATGGACTTACGTTTCGATGGAATATTTTAAACAAAGAGTAAATAAAAATGAAGTGGGCTCCTCTGCAATGCCACATAAAGTAAACCCGATCGATTTTGAAAATGCAGAAGGAAATTTAGGAATGGCAAATGCCATCTTTGAACATTTATCTTCAAAACTCCCGGTTTCAAGACTGCAAAGGGATCTTACAGATTCAACTGTACTCAGAAATATCGGCGTGCCATTTGCTCATACATTGATCGCATTTCGCTCTGTAGAGAAAGGTCTTGGCAAACTTATTATCAATGATGGAATGATCCACCAGCAACTTGAAGATAACTGGGCCGTTGTGGCAGAAGCTGTACAAACTATTTTAAGAAGAGAAAATTATCCGAATCCTTACGAAGCATTAAAAGAATTAACCAGAGGTAATGCCTATATTGATAAAAAATCAATTCATCATTTTATAGATAATCTGAAAATAAATGGTTCTGTAAAGAAAGAGTTGAAGAAAATAACGCCGCATAATTATACGGGAGTAGTGGCGAAATATTAACCAAATTTCCTAAAGATAAACTTCAATAATTCTTTATCGTCTTCCATTTTTGTACCATCGGGAACAAATGAGTTTTTCAATAACACATTATGTGAAGCAACATTGTCTCTCTCTGCAATTGCATAAATATGATCGGCATTTGTGTTCTTAAAATAATAATCAAGACCAGCCTTTGTTAATTCGGAAGCAAATCCTTTTCCCCAGTTTTCTTTCAGGAGTGCATATCCCAGTTGAATATCTTCTGAGCCCTCTATTGGAATTATTGCAAAAGATCCAACAAACTTCCCCGTTGCTTTTTCATCCGCAGCCCAGCGACCTATTAATGGATTGATCTTATAAGAATCGATCGCCTTCTTCAAAAAAACATCGCATTCTTGTTTTGTTTTTGTAGCCCTGATATAACGCATCACATCATCATCTCCATTCAGTAAAAAGAAATTCTCTTCGTCAGTTTCAAAAGCATATTGTCTAACTATTAATCTTTCTGTCTCAAATATGATATGACTATTTATCATTAAGAATGTATCTGAAGTCCCCTTCAAGGGATTTAGGGTTTAATTCTTATGAACTTCACTCGAGAAATGAAACTCAATTCCGGGGTTATTATTTCTTTCTGTATTCAGGAACCATTCACTTTGTGCCAGGTAAACTATATGTCCATCTTTATCTACGCCTGTGTTCGCTCCTTTAAATCTTGTAAAGTCTTCCAGCTTTTTGGGATCCTCACTTGTTATCCAGCATGCTTTATAAAATGGAAGAGTATTAAATTGTACAGATGCCCCATATTCCTGCAGCAAACGATATTGTATCACCTCAAACTGAAGTTCACCAACGCAGCCAATGATCTTTTTGTTCCCGCCGTGTTGAGTAAATAGTTGTGCAACGCCTTCATCCGTCAATTGCAACAATCCTTTTTCCAGTTGTTTTGTCTTCATTGGATCCTTATTCACCACCTCTTTGAAAATTTCAGGTGAGAAAGTTGGAATGCCTGTGAAATAGAAATCCTCTCCCTCAGTAAGTGTATCACCAATTTTAAAATTTCCTGTATCAAACAATCCTACCACATCACCAGGATAAGCATCTTCCACTATACTTTTTTCACGAGCCATAAAAGAATAAGGATTGCTAAAGCGAACATCTTTATCTAACCGAACATGATGGTAGTATTTATTACGTTCAAACTTGCCGCTGCATACTCTCATAAATGCAATTCGGTCTCTGTGCTTTGGATCCAGGTTCGCATGTATCTTAAAAATAAACCCACTCAATTTTTCTTCATCCGGACAAACCACTCTTGCCGATGTAGGACGACATTGTGGTAATGGCGCAATACGAACAAAAGTTTCAAGTAATTCCTTTACACCAAAATTATTGATGGCGCTGCCAAAAAACACCGGCGCTACTTTCGCCGCTAAATAATCTTCCACATTCAACACACCATGAACACCATCAACCAGCTCAACATCTTCACGTAAAGTCTTAGCGTCCTTCTCTCCTACTTTATCATCTACCATAGAATCATTCAGATCATTCACACTGATCAGATCATCACTCCCTTTTGTGTTTGCGGTAAACAAGCGCAAACTTTTATCATGAAGATTATAAACGCCTTTAAATTCTTTACCGCTGTTTATCGGCCATGTCATTGGATGAAGATGGATCGACAATTCCTTTTCAATTTCTTCCAGCAGATCAAAACGATTCTTACCATCACGATCCATCTTGTTTATAAAAACAATTACCGGTGTATCCCGCATGCGGCAAACTTCCATCAGTTTGCGGGTTTGTTCTTCCACACCATTCACACTGTCCACCACAAGAATAACACTATCCACCGCCGTCAGAGTACGATAAGTGTCTTCAGCAAAATCTTTGTGACCGGGAGTATCAAGCAGGTTGATCAAAATTCCGTTGTAGTCAAAAGTCATTACTGAAGTAGCAACAGAAATTCCACGTTGTCTCTCGATCTCCATAAAGTCGCTGGTCGCAAATTTTTTGATCTTGTTGCTCTTCACCGCACCTGCCACTTGAATTGCACCACCAAACAATAACAGTTTTTCCGTCAGTGTTGTTTTACCTGCATCCGGGTGACTGATAATAGCAAATGTTCTGCGTTTATTTATTTCGTTCTGATATTTCATAAAGAGGCGCAAAGGTAAGGTTTGAGAGGGATTTTTTGTTGATCAACTGTGGTGCTACTATAAGGCTTTTGTTGTGTCACTCACTTGTACTTTTGTAATTCTATTCAGCTTTTTGTCCACCCCAACTTGAAACAACTTTACGATCGAAGTACTTCCCCCGCCAGCGGGGGACAAAGAAGATTTTCAAAAATGATTTGCGTAAAAGAAGATAGATGTATTTTATCTTTATCAATTTTCAAATAAAGTTCAGCTAGGTGTCCCCCGCTGGCGGGGGCCGGATGTACAATAAAACGAAATGATCGAATGGGGGGTGGATAGAGATTTTGTTACTTGAGATAATATAACCTAACGATGATATTCATTTTTTAAAAAGCCAAATAGATTACCGAACCTGAACAGAGCGTCGCAAGGAACTTCCAATCGGAGTTACATAAGCTGGTAAACTATTGATCATCCTCCTTTTTTCCCACTAATCAAAAAAAATCCAAAAAATCCCAGTTCTGATTACTTTTGCTTATGCGCCGAACATTCCAGATTGTTTTAAGCAGCCTTAAAATGGCAGTGACTGAGTTATGGAAAAATAAACTCCGCACTTTTCTATCCCTCTTTGGAATCACGATCGGCATCTTCTGTATCATTGGCGTAATGGCAACTCTTGGCAGCCTGGAACACAATATCCAAAGCGAAATAAAATCTTTTGGCACCAACACTATTTATCTCGATAAATGGGATTATAGCTCGGGCGGCGACGGCCAATATCCCTGGTGGAAATTTATTAAGCGGCCTTCGCCAAAATACGAACAGCTTGAGCCGATCATGCAAAGAACGCCGAGTGCAAAATATGCGGCATTTAAGATCAACCGCCAGGCTGATGTAGAATACGAAGACAATGCTTTGAAAAATGTACTTCTTTATGGCTTTAGCGAAGATTTCAGTAACATACAACCTGTTGAGATCATGTATGGGAGGTATTTATCTCCATCAGAATTTCAACAAGGCACGAATGCAGGGGTGGTTGGCAACGAAGTAGCCGTACAACTTTTTGTCAGACCGGAAAGAGCTCTTGGTAAAATGATCACCTCAAAAGGAAAGAAAATTGTGATCGTGGGTGTCATTAAAAAACAAGGTAGCCAAATGCTGGGCGGCTGGCAACTGGATGATGCGGTGGTTATGCCTTATCGATATGCCCGTACTATAATGGATGAAAGAAATGCGGAACCGCTGATCCTTGTTCAGGGTCTTGATAATTTACAGATCGCTGTTTTGAAAGATGATCTGAAAGGCGCTATGAGAGCTATCAATAAACTGAGTCCCGCACAGGAAGATAATTTTTCACTGAATGATGTGAATGAATGGAGCAAAGCATTTGAAGCTGCTTTTTCAGGCATCAATATGGGTGGAATGCTTATCGGCGGTATTAGTCTTATCGTTGGTTTGTTTGGCGTTGCCAATATCATGTTTGTGAGTGTAAAGGAACGTACCAGCCAGATCGGTTTGAAAAAAGCGATCGGCGCCAAGAGTTATATTATACTTACTGAATTCTTGCTTGAAGCTGCATTCCTTTGTCTTATTGGTGGTCTTATTGGGCTATTACTTGTACTGGGACTTACAAAAATTTTATCAGGAGCATTTAACTTTCCGATATATATTTCAACTTCTAATCTTGTAACGGCGATCAGCATTTGCTTTGTCGTCGGCGTGCTTGCAGGTATTATCCCTGCGATAATTGCGGCAAGATTGAATCCGGTGGTGGCGATCCGGAGCAAATAAATTAGCCGATTTGCAGATTTGACGATGTGCTGATTAAAATTCCTATTTTTATTTTTTCATTATGGATGAAGCACCTAAAAACAATTTGATTGTTGATTTAACCCTTGAGTTTGCCATTGAAATAGTCAAATATTGCGAAGTATTGGAGTCAAATAAAAAATATGTTATCGCAAGACAATTGCTTCGTTCAGGTACATCAATCGGTGCAAGTGTTAGAGAAGCCCAAAACGCCGAGAGCAAACCCGACTTTATCCATAAGTTTAAAATAGCAGCTAAAGAAGCTGAAGAAACTGAATATTGGTTGTTAATTTGTAAAAATTCAAAAGGATATCCGGATACAGATATTTTAATGCAAAAAATAAAATCAATACAAAAAGTAATCAATCGAATTATTGTTTCCTCAAAACAATAATCGGCACATTAGCATATCGGCTAATTATCAAATTATGTCTTTCATTCTTGCAATAGAATCATCTTGTGATGAAACATCAGCGGCAGTCTGCCGTGATGGAAAAATTCTATCAAACATTATTGCTGGGCAAAAAGTACATGAACAATACGGAGGTGTCGTGCCTGAACTTGCAAGCAGAGCCCATATTCAGAATATCATTCCTGTTGTTGATCAAGCCATAAAACTCGCTAATGAAAATCTAAAATCTGAAATCTTAAATCTTAAATCGATTGATGCCATAGCATTCACACAATCACCCGGCCTGATCGGTTCTCTTTTAATAGGATCTCAGTTTGCAAAATCATTGGCTTTGTCTTTAAATAAACCATTGATCGCTGTGCATCATATGCAGGCACATGTACTGGCAAATCTTATTGATGATCCAAAACCATCCTTTCCTTTTTTATGTTTGACAGTAAGTGGCGGCCATACACAGATCGTAATGTGTGAATCTCCTACCAAGATGAAAGTGATCGGAGAAACAATTGATGATGCAGCAGGTGAAGCATTTGATAAAACTGCAAAGTTGTTGGGGCTTCCCTACCCTGGCGGGCCACTGATCGATAAATATGCGAAGGATGGCGATGCATCTCGTTTTCAATTTCCCGAGCCACAAATACCTGGTCTTGATTTTAGTTTCAGCGGATTAAAAACTTCCATTCTTTATTTCTTACAAAACGCAGGTAAAAGTCATATTTATAAAGAGCAGTTTTTAGCTACTGAAGATGAAAAAAATAAATTCATAAAAGAGAATTTGAATGACCTCTGTGCATCAATACAACAGAGGATCGTTTCTATACTGCTCAACAAACTTAAAAAGGCTTCCATTGAAACCGGGATAAAAGATATTTGCATCGCCGGTGGCGTTTCTGCAAATAGTGGTTTGCGAAAGGCATTTGAAGAGATGGATAAAAAATATAATTGGAATACGTTTATCCCCGCTTTTGAATATTGCACCGATAATGCCGCCATGATCGCAATCACCGCTTATTATAAATTTCTTGAAAAACAATTCAGTGATCTTACAGTGAGTGCTTCTGCAAGGAGTAG
>DATDCP010000211.1:0-7051 GCA_036524255.1 Chitinophagaceae bacterium | reverse complement strand
CTGAGTCTTTCCGCAATTATATACATGCTGGGTACCATCATCAGCGTAAGGAAAAAAGCGAAGATGAGTCCGAAGATAATTGTCCATGACAATGGTCCCCAAAATACTACGCTGTCTCCGCCGAAAAAGATATGGGGCTCCAGATGTTGAAACAGGGAAACAAAATCAATATTAAAACCAACTGCCAGTGGAAGTAAACCAAGGATCGTAGCTACCGCGGTAAGTAATACCGGGATGATCCTGATCTTTCCTGCCTGGATCGCGGCCTCTCTTGTTCTCATTCCTCTACCCCTTAACTCGTCTGTAAACTCAATTAATAAAATTCCGTTCTTGATAACAATACCCGCAAGGCCCACAATACCTACTCCCATCATAATGGTGGCTATCGTCATCCCGGTGATCGCATAACCAAGCAGTACACCAATTACAGAAAAGAAAATTTCCGTAATAACGATAAAGGGTTTACTCATGCTGTTAAATTGCAACACAAGAATTAAAAAAATAATTCCCAGCGCAATCATTAAAGCAGAACCTAAAAACTTTTGTGTTTCAAATTCCTGTTCACTCTGTCCACTCAGCTTTATAGACACGTCCGCAGGTATCCTTGCCTTTTCTTTAAACTCATTTATTTCTGCCTGCAGATCAGCATTCACCTTGGCTACCATCGTAGGGTCAGGTACATTGCTTTGCAACTGTATTGTTCGTTTTACATTTTTCCTTTTTACGGCCCCGGTTGTACTTGTATAATCTATTGTAGCAACCGCACTGATCGGCACCGATTTGATCCGCATTGTGTTCATATCCATGAAAGTGATCCTCATGTTCATGAGATCTGCAATATTATTGCGCATCAGATCAGAATAACGCAATTGGATCTTATACTCTTCCTCACCATCCTTCAACTTGCTTATTTCTTTTCCGAAAACAGCTGTTCTTATTTCCATACCTATTTGTCCAGTGCTTAATCCTTCAAGCATTGCTTTCTCCCTGTCAACATTGATAGTGATCTCAGGATTATTCAGATCAACATCGGCTTGCAGATTTTCAATTCCGTTTACCCTGTTAGTATCAAGAAAATTCAGAAGCTGAGTTGCTGTTTTTGAAATATTCTCAAAATTATCACCGCTCACTTCCACATTCACCGGCGGATCTGTAGGAGGTCCTCCATCTTCCTGCGCCACTTCGATACTGGCCCCGGGAATTCCTTTCATTGCTTCCCTTATTTGATCCATATACGGCTTTGTTTTAACGCCATCCCTTTTTTCGAATTCAACAAAAGAAACCTGTATCCTGCCAAGGTGAGGTTGCACACTTCGATTATTATCCCTGGGGTTATTGGCGCTTACAGCCACATTGGTAATGATACTTTCAACAATGCTGCCTTCTGTACCGGGCTTTTCTTTTTCCAATACTTTATAAACTCTCTTCTCCAACATCCGGGTAACACTGTCAGTGTATTTTACATCTGTACCAACTGGTAATTTCAGATATACATAAATAAAATTTGGATCGCCGCTTGGAAAGAAAGTTGTTTTATTTCCACGCATCATCAAAAACACGACTGAAAGAATAAAAATGAGGAACAATGACGCAAACATTATCACCGGCCGAGTTCCTTTTAATACCCAGCGAAGCATTTTTTCATAACTGTTCATCAACGCTGGTAAAACACGTTTCTGAAATGCATGAATAACTCCATTTAGCACATAAGCATTAAACACCATTAAAATGGCCAGTAATAAAAAGAAGTTTGCTAAACCTGTACTGCCGGCAAGATGAAGTAGGATACCAGCGATAGTGAAAACCAGAAACCATTTATTAGTAAAAACTTTATGCTTGGGTTTTTCAAATTCCTTGCCTTCCGGTTTCATAAAACTTACCGCAAACACTGGGTTGAATATAAAAGCAACAATTAATGATGCAGCCAACGTAAGGATCAGAATGGTTGGAAGATAGATCATGAACTTACCAATAAGTCCTTTCCAAAATAATAATGGAAAGAATGGAGCCAGCGTAGTGGCTGTACCGGCAAGTACCGGAATAAATACTTCACCTGCTGCTTCCTTTGCACTTCGTACAATTGGTATTTTACCATTGCTGTAAATACGGTGAGTGTTTTCAATTACAACGATAGCATCATCCACGATAATTCCTAGCCCAAAAAGTAATCCGAACAGCACGATAAAGTTTAGAGTTACTGTGGATCCGATAATACCATCCGCAATAGGCAAAAACATGAAAGCAACAAACACACTTAATGGCACACTCAATGCAACAAAGAATGCATTCGTGACACCCATAAAAAACATAAGAATGAGCAATACGAGCAGAAACCCGATCACGATCGTATTCACCAATTCATTAAAGGAATTTTTAGTTAGCTTGCTTTGATCGCCGGTAAAAACAACTTTCAAATCTTTAGGCAACTCATCCTTATCCCGCATATCCGCCACTATTGCTTTTACTTTATCCGCGGCATTGATCAGGTTTTCTCCGGAACGTTTTACAATATTGAGTGTAACAACATTCTTGCCATCCAGCCGTGCAAAATTTTCTGTTTCTTTAATTGTATCTCTTATCTCTGCAATATCTTTTAAGTAAACGGTAGCTCCCTGCGCACTGCTTCGCACTACAATATGTTGAAGGGTTAATGCATTGGCAAACTGTCCACGGAGTTTTAAAGTCCGTTTCATATTTCCAACTTCGATCAGCCCCCCGGTAATATCTCTGTTCTCACGACTTACTGCGTTTTCAATATCTGTAAAACTTACTCTTGCCGCAGTCATTTTATATGGATCTACATTGATCTGAATTTCTCTTTCCGGTGCCCCAACAATTTCAGCACGGGTGATCTCTCCCAGTTCTTCAATACGATCCTGCATTTTATCGGCATATTCTTTCAGCTTTATACCGTCATAATCACCACTTAGATTTACAAACATGATTGGCATTTCACTAAACGCAAACTCCTGTACATCGGGTTGAGAAGTAAGATCATTAGGCAGATCTGTTTTTGCTTTATCGATCGCATCTTTCACTTTTTGCTTTGCGAGATCTGTTTTTACATCTGTATCAAATTCGATAACAATTAAACTATAATCTGTTTGTGAAGTACTTTGGATCTTATTCACCTTCGCTCCACTTATCCCTTTCAATTGTTTTTCGATGGGCCTTGTCACAAGGTTTTCAATATCCTTAGGAGAGTTCCCGGCATAAACAGTAGCGATCGAAATAGTCGGCACTACTATATCAGGAAATTGTTCTTTGGGCATTGTGTTAAACTTATAAAGCCCATATACTGTGATAAGAATTGCAATAATATAAATGGCAGTTTTATTATCAACACTCCAACTCGTTGGTTTAAACTGTTTAAACTTATGCGTTATTTGTTCAAAAACATTCATAAAAAAAATTTGATTGTCAGCTAACTCATTTTGCTACTGTTGTTACCGTTTGCCCGTCATAAACAGACTGGTAACCCTCGGTAATGACCCTGTCACTTGCAGTCAGCCCGACTTTCACTTCTACCATTCCGCTATAAACCTCTCCAACATTCACAGTCTTTTTCCTGGCTTTCATTACGTCTCCTTCCTTCACGATCACATAAACATATTTTCCACTTTCATCTGTCTGGACAAGATTCACAGGTATTATAATAGCGTTTGGCACAGAATAATCTTTTATATGTACAAGTGCCACCTGGTTTAATCGCAAACCCGGAAATGATTTAATTTTTGCTTCTGTAAAAAATGCTCTTGTGGTGCTGGCAATGCTGGCGCCTGTTACTGAGATCACGGCATCTATATTCTGAATTCCCGCATCAGGAATTGAAATTTTAAGTTGTGATCCTTTCTTTACTCTTTCCTGGTAATTTTCCGGAACCTCGGTTACAACTTTCATGCTGCTCGTATTAACTAATTGTAATTGCGGACCATTCGCCGAAACGCCATTAAAAATTTCCCCGGCTTTAATATTTACCACGTCTGCAGTTCCGCTGATGGGAGCATAAACAAAAGTTGTTTTCCAGTTTTCTTTCACAGTAGCAATTTGTTTTTCCAGGTTGTCAACAGAATTTTTTGCAGTTATTAATTGCACTTCTGTCCCAATGCCCTGGTCCCAAAGATTTTTTGTACGGTTGTACATATTTTTTGCATACTCCAATTGCGTATTTAATCCATCTAATTGTTGAAGTATGATGGCATCATCAAGTTTCAAAAGCAATTTTCCTTTCTGCACCATGTCACCTCTGTTTACATAGATCTCTTTTACCTGTGAAGGCATTCCTCTTGGCGTGACTATTACTACATCACTTGCATCAACTCTTCCCTGTAGTTCTATATAGTGAGTAAAATCCTGCTGTGTTACAGGTGCATCTGAAACCAATTTTGCCTTGTCATTTTTTGAAGAAGGGTCCTGCTTTGCTATTTCGTCTTCCAGCTTTGTTATATCTGTTTCCAATTTTGCTTTATCCGCCTTCAGCTTCTCAAGCTTTACCTTCTTATCATTCAACTCTCCTTTTTCTTCTTTTGCTCCGCTGCTGCACGATGTAATGATCATTGCAGTTACAGTTATTAGGATCATCAAAAACTTATTCATGGTTTCCGGTTTTATTTTAAATAGTTTATGTATAGTATTATAATCTTCCAAGAGCTTTCAGGTAATTAATTTTGGCAAGAGCTGCTTCATACATTGCCCTGAAATAATTTGACTGTGCCTGTTGCAGATCTGTATCAGCCTGCAACGATTCAAAGCTTGAACCAACCCCTTGCTCATATTTTGTCTTTACCGAGTTATAGACCTTTACTGCCAATTCCATATTTTTTTCCTGTGCATCCATCGCAACTATTGCATTGATCAGTGTGTTTCTTGCAACCGTTTTCTCCATGTCAATTGCTTTTATTGTCATGTCAAGCGTATTCTGAGTTTTTTCCAATGTGAATTTGGATTGCCTGATCCTGTTCTTTTTTTGAAAGCCATCGAAAATGGGAACACTCACATTAATACCAACAAGATTGGTGTTATACCAAAACCAGGGCTGTGAACCTCCGGCATCTCCGCCTTGTCTTTGACCATTTTCCTGGAAATTATAGAAAGCAGATACTGTTGGAAAGTAAGATAACTTATGGCGGCGCATATCATAATTCTGCAACTTAATAGCACTATTCAAAAGTTTTACTTCATTCCTGTTCTCAAAGCTAAAATCATCTTCAAGAATTCCTTGCCTGATACCATCGGAACTTAATGTATCTTTTAAAATAAGACTATCGGCCTGTATTAAGCCAAGATTCATCTTTAATAAAGCCACACCGTTGTTTACTGCAGTGCGAAGCTGGATCTCAGATGTTTTTGTATTATTGAGGTTAACAGTTGTTTTATCAATATCAAGTCTTTCAACAAAACCATTTTTGAACATTTCATTTTGATCGTGCACAAGCTTTTCTAATCGCTTGATGCTCTCTACTACATATCCCAGTTGTTTTTGCGCTATTAAAACACCATAATAATTTCTATATACCGTCTCTTTTACTTTTTCTTCAGTCACTTTTAACTGCAGGTCGCTGTTAACAAGCAATTCATCTCTTGCCTGTAATCCAACAAATACCTGGGGTTCGAATAATAGTTGATTTACACTAATGCCCGCATTCACATTCCATGGGGTTATAAAACTAAAATTGCGATAGTTAAACTCACCCGTCTTAGTTATTGGATTGCCTGACCCATCCTTTACCCCTTCTTGTTTCAATACATCATATATCTGTATTTCTGATCCATCTGGGAATTGGATCAGGGGTAAGGTGAGGTAATGGTTTCCCTGCGCAGAACCCGTTATTTGCGGTAATGCAAGCCCGGTGAACTCTTTGTTTCTTGCTTCGGCCATTTTATAATCAAGCCTTGCATTTTTTAGATCCGCTAAGTTTTTAAATGCAATGTCTATCGCATCTTTAGCGGTGATCTGATAAACCTGCGGCTGCTGTTGCGGCTGTTGCGCATTTATATTTACCTGGAACAGGTTTACGAGAATTAAGGTGATCAACATGGTTTTCGTTAAATATCTCATAGGTCATTTGTTTAATCGTTGTTGCTTATATTTTAAAATGAGCTTGTAGCCTTTTAAGGTGGCAAGCCCGTATAAAAAGTGTTCAATGATCTCCTGCTGAAGTTTCGCAAGATTGAATTTCGAAGGAGGGAATAACTCTGTATTAAATCCCAACATCAAACTTTCCAACCTGTACCGTGTCATGATCTCAATATCAATCTCCGGTCGGTATAGCTCTTCTTTTATTCCTCTTTCAATATTCTTCTTTATCATATCATAGAGAAACTTATTCTTATGTTCAAGAAATTTTTTAAAGCCTCCGGGGTGATATTTTTCCAGGTCATGCAGCATTGAAGGATTCATGTTTCTAAACATGATCTCAACAAATTCCATCACACGAAATATTTCTTCAATGGCGTTTGCTGAAACAGCCGCATCTCTGGTACAGCATTCCTGTGAATAATGAATTTCATCTACCGCAACAGCATCCACTAGCTGATCCTTATCAGTATAATACTGGTAGATCGTCTTTTTTGACATACCAAGCTGTGTGGCGATCTCGTCCATTGTCACAGAGCGGATGCCATAACGCCTGAACAACTCATCCGCTTTTTGCCTTATTCTTTCTTGTACTTCCATAATCTGAACCTCTTTTTATCAATTGGGCGACAAAACTAAGGAAACTTTTTACGTTGCCAAAGTTTCCATCTATATATTTTGCCGTCAGTCCATTTTTCTTTGTCATAAATTTGGTCTATGGAAAATGATGGAGCGTTTAAAAAAGTCTTACCAAAAGAGTCTTTTAAATGGAAAAAGATCATACAATATTTCCTGCAAGGCTTATTGATAATTGCTCCTTTGGCAATAACTATTTATGCTATTTATTGGGTTATTTCCACTGTAGATGGTTGGGTACCAATATTTCGTGAAGTAGTAAGAGATGCCCAGGGAAATATAATAGGTTACGAGGTAAAAAATTATGGGCTTGGTTTTTTGGTAGTCCTCGTTGCAATA
>DATDCP010000210.1:0-10185 GCA_036524255.1 Chitinophagaceae bacterium | reverse complement strand
GTAACAGTAAAGGCAGCGCCGGGAAGTTATGTTACACTATCCGCTGTTGATAATGGTGTATTGCAGGTCAGCAGTTTTGAAACACCTGATCCTTATGACTTCTTTTACCAGAAAAAAGCATTGCAGGTCACTGCATTTGATCTTTATCCTTTGTTGTTTCCGGAAATAAGAGCCAAATTCAGCAGCACTGGCGGTGATGGTGAAATGGATATGAGTAAAAGAGTGAACCCGATGCCTGCAAAAAGAATAAAAATTGTGTCTTACTGGAGTGGTATTCAACAAGCCAATGGAAATGGTGAAGCAAGCTTTGAATTTTCCATTCCGCAATTTAGCGGGGAAATAAGGTTGATGGCTGTTGCATATAAAGATCAAAGTTTTGGTAGCAGTGAAAACACAATGACAGTTGCAGATCCGATTGTTATCAGCACGGCGTTACCAAGATTTTTAAGTCCGGGAGATACCGTAACAGTTCCTGTTACTTTGAGTAATACAACTGCAAAGTCAACAAATATTTCTGCTTCTATTGCCGTGGAAGGTCCATTGAAAATTATTGGTGGAAATAATCAATCTGTAGACATTAATGCAAACAGCGAAGGTCGGGCTGTTTTCCAGGTAGCAGCTGATCCTTCTGTTGCTATTGGTAAAATAAAAATTGCAGTAAATGGGATGGGCGAAAAATTCAATGATGAAACAGAAATTTCTATTCGCCCTGCTTCACCACTGCAAAAGGTTTCAGGAAGTGGTTCAATTGCTGGTGGAGCAAATCAAAAAATAAATATTGGGCTAAATGATTTTATTCCGACAAGCATTGCTTACAAACTTGTAGTTAGCCGTTCGCCTGCATTGGAATTGGGAGATCATCTCCGTTATCTGGTGGAATATCCTTATGGCTGTACAGAGCAAACTGTTTCTGCTGCATTCCCGCAATTATATTATGGTGATATGGCCGACCTGATGGGATTGAATCAGAAATTAAAAACGAACGCAAACAGCAATATTCTTGAAGCGATCCGTAAAATAAAAATGCGACAGACATATAAGGGTGGGGTTATGCTTTGGGATAATGATGATACCGAACATTGGTGGGCCACGGTTTATTCAGCTCATTTCTTACTCGAAGCAAAGAAAGCAGGTTTTGATGTTGATAACAGTTTGATAGAAACAACACTTGCTTATATCAATGGAAGATTAAAGAACCGGGAAACGATCAATTATTATTACAATCGTAATCAAAGCAAGATGATCGCTCCAAAAGAAGTGGCTTATGGATTATATGTATTGGCATTAGCAGGCAAAGCCAATACATCAGCTATGAATTATTACAAATCAAATCCGCAGTTGCTTGCATTGGATAGCCGTTATCTTTTATCGGCAGCGTATGCAGCCGCAGGCGATAAAAGATCTTTCAATAGTTTATTGCCTTCGGCATTTGCGGGTGAAGAATCGGTACCGCAAACCGGGGGAAGTTTTTATTCAGATGTTCGTGATGAAGCCATTGCACTGAATGCATTGATCGATGCTGATCCGGGAAATAGCCAGATCGGTATAATGGCAAAACATGTAAGTGATAAATTAAAAACACGTTACTGGCTCAGTACACAGGAACGAGCATTTTCATTTTTATCTCTTGGTAAACTGGCAAGATCAGCGAATAGGTCTGATGTAACGGCTGACATAAAAGTAAATGGTAAATCTGTTGCAAAGGTAGATGGTGGTCAATGGACAGGTAACAAGGCTGCATTGAAAGGAACAAATATAGATATTGAGACAAAAGGCAGCGGACGTTTATATTATTTCTGGGTAGCTGAAGGCATCAGCAGCAGTGGCGCCTATAAAGAAGAAGATAATTACCTGCGTGTACGCAAACGTTTTTATGATCGTAATGGCAAATTGCTTATCGGAAACACTTTCAAACAAAATGATCTGATCATTGTCAACATCACATTGGAACGTTCTTATTCAACCAATATTGAGAATGTGGTGATCACTGACCTGTTGCCAGCGGGTTTTGAAATTGAGAATCCACGGACAAAAGAGATTCCGGGAATGGACTGGATAAAAGACGCAGCTACTGTAAGGTCTCTTGATGTTCGTGATGATCGCATTCATTTCTTTGTCGATGCCGATCACGCAAAGAAGAATTTTTATTATGCGGTTCGTGCTGTTTCGCCGGGTATTTATAAAATGGGACCTGTTAGCGCCGATGCGATGTATAATGGAGAATATCATTCATACCATGGAGCAGGCGTGATTAAAGTGGTTCAATAAGAGTTTTTAGTTTATGGTTTGTAGTTTATAGTTCTAAGAAAGCTTATAGTTATTAAAGAGCCGGTTTCGATACCGGCTTTTATTTATTGGCCAAACAATATTTCTACTATTTGGTTTCTGTTGCGTCGCACTCGTGTACGTTCAGTAATCTATTCAGCTTATTTGTTCATTAAAAGTGAATTTCATTATCCCCGCTGGGGGGACGGATAGTCAATGAGGAAAAATACCCGAAAGGGGGTGGACTAAGTTTAAATCCACCCCTAATTTTAAATTTCTTTTATATCGAAGTACTTCCCCCGCCAGCGGGGGACAATATGCAGTCTTTCAAGTTGATCATTTGGATTTTTATGATTTTCAAAATTTTTATTCAAAAATTAATCGGAAGTTTACAGAAGGAATTATTCCTTATCGTGCTATGAAAAAACTATTTATACTATTTATACTTTTTTCTACTTGTCTTTCTTTCAGATTTTTAATTATCCGGGGAGACGAGCCTGTATTTGTTGAACCAAGTCAGCAAAGAACAGGCGGCGATAGCGCCAAAGGCTATCAATATCTCGTCAATGGTGATTATATAAAAGGTGGTGTGCCGGAAATGGTTTTTAGAAAATCTATTGGTAAACCAACGATCTTTCTTGAAAGAGATGGTGCGAATGAGGGCATTCCCCATGATTACACAGCGGTAAAAGCTTTTAATGGTGAAATTGTTATTGCTCCGAATTGTTTGCAGTGTCATGCACAGGTTTTTGAAGACAAACTTTATATCGGTCTTGGCAATACATTTGTTGATTTCAGTGATCGTGAAACAATGAGTGTAAAAAATTTAGAGAAAGGCGAAAAGCTTTTAAAAACCCTTACACCCAAAAAATGGAAAGCGACCGAACATTTTTTTGAAGTGGCTAAAACTATCGGTCCGCATTTGTATACTGAAACAAGAGGGGTGAATACAGCCGATCGACTTGCCGCTGTTCTCGCCGCTCATCGTGATCCTGTTACTTTTAAATGGAATCCGGAACCTCAAATTAAAATCCCTGAACAAGTTATTCCAACCGATGTTCCTGCATGGTGGTTATTGAAGAAGAAGAATGGAATGTTTTACACTGCTTCTGGGCGTGGTGACTTTGGAAGATTTTTAATGGCTTCAAACCTTTTGACGGTGAATGATACTTCTGAATCAGCAGAAGTTGATACTCATATGCCGGATGTATTAGCGTATATTAATTCTTTAGAGGCACCAAAATATCCAAAACCAATTGATGCTGCTCTTGCAGAAAAAGGAAGAATTATTTTTAGTAATACTTGCTCCGAATGTCACGGTACTTATGGAAAAGAGGGGCAATATCCTAACCTGTTAATTCCACAATCAACTATTCAAACTGATTCATTATTGCAGGCATCCAATTATTCTAACCCTGAGTTTATTGATTGGTTTAACAAGAGTTGGTTCAGTAGCGGCGACCATCCGGGAAAACTTGTTCCTTTCGGAGGATACCTCGCTCCACCATTAGATGGAGTTTGGATCACGGCTCCATATTTTCATAATGGCTCTGTGCCAACATTGGAAGCAGTACTAAATAGTTCTATTCGACCAAAATATTGGACAAGGAATTTTGATAAGCCGGAATACGATTATGAAAACCCGGGATGGAAGTTTACAATGTTTAATGCACCAGGCGATAAGTTAATTTATAATACTACATTACCCGGTTATGGAAATTACGGGCATTATTTCGGGGATAAACTAACTGGTGAAGAACGAAAAGCCGTGATTGAATATCTGAAAACATTATAAGATTGCATGATTTGAATTGCTCCACTCTTTATAGTGTAGTTTTAAATAAAATTCATATCCTTACTCCCCGCCCTAAAGGACGGGGCAACTCAGGCAGGGCAATTCATTGATCTTTTTTCATTACTTTGTTCATCCTCTTAAAATAATTTCATGAAAATATTTTTCACTTTTAACTTTTTACTTTTTACTTCTTTAGCAGTATTTTCTCAAAATAGCTGGCAACAACTCTTCGATGGTAAGACACTTAATGGCTGGACAAAAATGGCTGGTACAGCGGATTATAAAATAGAAGACGGCGCTATTGTTGGCATTACCACTGCCGGTTCTCCAAATACTTTTCTTGTATCTGATAAAAAATTTACCGGTGATTTTATTTTGGAAATGGAAGTAAAGATGGATGACAGCACTACAAATTCAGGAATACAATTTAAAAGTAATTATGACTCTGCTGCAAATAAAGGCAAAGGAAGAGTTTTTGGTTACCAGTTTGAACTTGATCCTTCTTCAAGAAAATGGAGTGGGGGAGTGTATGACGAAGGCCGGAGAGATTGGCTTTACACTGGTTCATTAAATTCGAGATCGCAAACACTTTTTACAACCGGGATTTATCATAAGATCAAAATTGAATGTACAGGTACAACAATTAAAACCTGGCTTGATGGTGCAGCCATCGCTTATGTAATTGATACATTAAAAAAAAATGAAGGACTGATCGCTTTGCAGGTTCATTCAATTGGTAAGCCAGAGCTAGCAGGTATAAAACTCTATTGGAAAAATATCAGGATCAATACCTCAAATGTTTCGTCGACAACTTTTCCAAAAGGAATTTACGTTGCCAATTTAATACCCAATTCTTTGAATGGCTACGAGGTTCAGGATGGCTGGAAATTATTATTTGATGGTAAGACCAGCGATGGATGGACGGGAGCTTATAAAAAAATATTTCCCGAAAAAGGTTGGGAAATAAAAAATGGAATATTGAAGGTGTTACCATCTGCCGGAGGAGAATCAGCAAATGGTGGAGATATTGTCACAAAAGAAGAATTCAGTGCTTTTGATCTTTCATTTGAATTTATGCTTACTCCCGGTGCCAATAGTGGGTTAAAGTATTTTGTTACACTAAGTGAAAATAACCCGGGCTCTGCTATCGGGTTGGAATATCAATTGTTGGATGATACACTTCATCCTGATGCAAAAATGGGATTGAATGGGAACAGGACACTTGCTTCACTTTATGACCTGATTAAAGCAAACAAACAATCACGATTTATTAAACAACCAGGTAGGTGGAATACAGGTCGCATCATAGTTTATCCAAACAATCATGTTGAACATTATCTGAATGGCGTGAAAGTTCTGGAATATGAAAGAGGTTCACAAGCATATCGTGATCTTGTTACGATCAGTAAATATAAAGTGTGGCCAAACTTTGGTGAAGCAAAACAAGGTCGGATACTCTTACAAGATCATGGAAATGAAGTGAGCTTTCGAAGTATTAAGATAAAAAAACTAGGCCCCTAGATTCTTCAAAGGGGACTTCTGCTAAAGAAGTTCAGGTTAACAATGGATTTTTATTCAGCTATTGAAAGTGATTCAATTACCCTTTTTTATAACTTATAGAAATACCAGAACTGCTGCTGCGATCAATGGTTGTTTTATAATTCTTCAGGGTTTGTACATATTGCAGAAATTCTTCGGTACCGCCGAATCCGTTCAGTACATTATGTGCCGTAAAACATCCACCATTTTTTAATTTAGGATCTGCATCTTTAAAATATTGCAGATACCAATCCTTGTCAGCATCTGAGAAAACAAAATCAAATGGTCCCGGCAGCTCTTTTACCAATTTATGCGCATCAGCCAGGCGAGCATCTACATATTCAGAAAGTCCGGCTTCACGGATATTTTGCAATGCTTGTTCGTATCGTTCCTTGTCAATTTCAATGGTGATCAGTTTTCCACCGGTTTTACTCAGTGCCCATGCGATCCAGATGGTAGAATGACCGGTGGATGTGCCGATCTCCAGCGCTGACGTGTATTTATTTTTTACAATAATGTCATGGAGCACCTGCCCGTCTTCATATGGCACATTCAGATCCCGCCATTTTCCCTTATGCTCTTTCAGGAATTTGCTCACTTTTTCATCCAATGTTTTTTGAGCCTGTTCATCCTGGCCGCAGGATGAAAAATATATCAGGATGCAAACAGAAATCAGTAACAGGAGTTTCATAATATTAATTGAAGAATTCTGGAATCTATATTTTTGGTTCCCATCCCTTTTCATATTCTCTCTTCCACAACTTCATTGCTGCTGAATCGTTTAAAATATGTCCATTTTTCGGATCGCAATACAATGTTCGACCAGTCCGTTGCGCAATATTAGCAAGATGACAAAGCAAAACGCTTTTATGTCCTTCATCGATCGGAGAATTGTTCTTAGCATCGCCCCGAATGCTGTCAACAAAATTGTTGAAGTGAAACAGATCAAGATTACCGGTTGCGCTTACCGTATTTGTTCCATCATTTTTTGTCGCTGATTGTATTTCTTTGACTAATTTATTATCAGCATCAAAGATCTTGTAATCATCATTGCCATAATTTACCAATGTACCCTTATCTCCATAAATAATAAATCCACGACTGGCGCCTTCCACACTCATTTTATTACAGCTTCTCCCTTCCCATGTGATCGATTTATTATTTCCGAATTCAAATGTGGCCACTTGTGTATCCGGAGTTTGCCAATCGTCTTTAAAAGCATAACGTCCGCCTGCTGATGTTACTTTAGTTGGAAAGTCAAGACCAAGAAACCACCGGCAGCAATCTATTTCATGTGTTGCATTATTACATGTTTCCGCAGTTCCCCAATGCCAGAACCAATGCCAGTTATAATGAACCAGGTTATCCTGGTAATCTTTTCGCGGAGCCGGTCCTTGCCATAAATTAAAATCAAGAGTCGAAGGAACTGGAACTTTTTTACCAATGCCAATTGTCTTTCGATTGTTGGCATACCATGCTTTTCCAAAATAAGCGTTACCAATTATTCCTTCCTTTATTTCCTTCGCCGCATTAATGAGATTCGGCATTGAACGTCGTTGATTCCCCATTTGAATCAATTGCTTTGGGTATTTTTTCATTGCTTGTATCAATAACTCTCCTTCATAAGGATTGTGACTACATGGTTTTTCAACAAATACATGTTTACCATGAGTGACACCGAGTATAGTAGCTGGCGCATGCCAATGATCTGGTGAAGCAATCAATAAGCCATCGAAATCTTTTTTCTTAACTAGTTCCCGTACATCCTTTATAACTGTAGGTTTTTTTGCAGCATTGGCAAATGGTTTTAATCCATTCGCTATTGCTTTTTCTTCCACTTCACAGAGATAAGCGATCTCAACATTTGCAAGACCCGCAAAACTTTCAGCGAGATAGGCACCCCGGCTGTTTACACCCATTACAGCTAACTGCACTTTATTACTAGGCGCATTTTTTCCAAATACAGGAAAATTTAAAAAAGTTATTCCTGCTGCGGCAAAAGAACTGTTCTTTATAAAATCTCTGCGTTTCATATAGTAAGCTTTGTATCACTAAAGTTAATTATATCCGCATAGCAAAGATGCATTTTTGTAAATATGATTTATTAACTGCATCTTTAAATAACGAACCATGCCAGTGGAAAGAAATATTTCAATTGTTTGTAATCGTCTTGCCGGTGGCGGAAGAGCAATTGTTTTAAGCAAAAGAATTGCTTCGGAACTTCAAAGCCGGAATATCCGCAATACTTTGTATTCATCAGATTGGCCTGCTGATTTCAATACTTATACGGATGTTTGGATCGTTGGTGGTGATGGTACACTAAATTATTTTTTTAATAAATACCCGGGGATAAGATTGCCACTTGTTGTTTTTAATGGAGGCACAGGGAACGATGTTCATTCTCTTCTTTACAAAAGTAAAAACTTCGAAGATCAATTAGAAATTGCTTTAACTGCAACTCCGAAACTTATTGATGCAGGCAGGTGTAACGAAAAATATTTTATGAATGGAGTGGGGATAGGCTTCGATGGATCAGTGGCAAAAAGTTTAACTGGAAAAAAGAGAACAAAAACGGGCAAAGCAGCTTATATGGGGACTATCTTAAGAAAAGTATTTTTCTATAGTTCAAAAAAGTATAGGACGGTATCAGATGAATATAAGGTAGAAAGTCAAAACTTGTTAATAAGTGTCATGAATGGTCATAGGGCAGGAGGAGGATTTCATATTGCTCCTTCATCTGCGATCGATGACGGCTTACTCGATGTTATAATGATAGAGAAACTTCATCCTTTCCGGCGATTGCGTTGGCTGCCTGTTATTGAAAAAGGAAAGCATCTTGAACTTCCTTTTATAAAACATTTCAGAACAAAAAAATTAATAATTACGAGTGAGCAAACAATGGATACACATCTTGATGGGGAATATTATTCCGCTAAGAGACTCGAAATAGAAGTGCTGCCGGCAAAATATTTATTCAGGTATTAAAAAGTGAAGCGTCTCGCTTTAGGCGAGACGCTTCTTTATGACTCTATCACTGGTTACTCATTGTCATCACGGGTATCTCTGAGCCATAAGAAAGAATTTTATTGTAGAGTTTGTTCCACCAACGAGGTATTTTATTTTTTTCCACAGGGTTCTTCACCATGATAAGATTTGAACCAACAGCGAGCACCGGCACATTTGCTTTTTTTGCGATCTTATT
Source organism: Chitinophagaceae bacterium (assembly GCA_036524255.1). GTDB lineage: Bacteria > Bacteroidota > Bacteroidia > Chitinophagales > Chitinophagaceae > VBAS01. The sequence goes on along the minus strand of DATDCP010000210.1, from coordinate 1,384 downwards.
AATGGAGGAAGAAGATATCCTGCGTTGAAACAAATTAGTACCTGATAACCCCAATACCACCATATCCATTTCAAAATCCCTGATATATTCAGCTAACTTATTTGTTGTGTTGCCTTCCAGTAAGCTAATTTCTATTTTTCCATTACCCGAAAGTTGGTTGGAATACGATACCGCCAGGTCCTTAAGCTGGTCATAACTGTTTAACCTGTCAACATGAGATTCATAAGGAGTGAATGAACTAAAAAAATTTGGCTTAACAATATTTACCAAATGAATATTGCAATTCATTTGATTTGCCATTTCAATTCCTTTGGCTATCGCCCATTTATTTTTACTGGTAAAATCTACCGGTATAAGAATGTTACAAAGTTTATTCGACATAGGTTAAGATTTTTAATTTCGGTTTTATAATCCCTAGAATAATCATGCCACTAATAATGATCGTTGAAAACTTTCTTAGATGGATAAAAGGAAGTTGGAATGTTGGTTTGTATTACTGTGATAAATTCAAAAGGCAAGCCAAATAAAGGTGTTGGCACACGAAACAGTATATATTGTCACAAGTGTGTTATAACTGCAATTAATACTATATAGAATAGCTAAGAACTGTGAAATATTTTTTACGAGTATAGTTTTATCAAGGTATTTCATGCCCTTTACTTGCACGCCAAAGCATGAACCATTCTTCTCTTTCAATATTTATTTTAGTAGCATCATAAGCCGATGTTAGCCTTTCAATCTTCGTAGAGCCGATCACCGGAATTATTTTTGAAGGATGTTTAAAAAGAAAGGCTAATAATATTTGATCAGCAGAACAATTGTATTTTTCTGAGAGCATATTTGCAACAGCCAGTATCCTGGTAGTTCTTTCATCACCATCATTAATATGAAGTTTCCCGCTTCCTAACGGTCCCCATGACATTGGGCGAATATTATGCTGTATACATTTATCAAGTGTACCATCATGAAATGGATCAAGTTGTAAAATGGAAACTTCTAATTGGTTAAACTCGATTTTAAAGGTGGTCATCATCATATCCATTTGCGAAGGAGTAAAATTTGAAACACCAAAATGTAAAACCTTGCCTTCCTGTTTCAATTGTGAAAAAGCTTCGGCAATTTCTTGCGGATTCATTAATGGATCAGGGCGATGAATAAATAACAGGTCAAGATATTCCGTGTTTAAATTTTTTAATGATCTTTCAACGGACGTGATAATATGTAACCTGCTGGTATCATAAGAATGAATTTTATGTTCAGGCCTGGTAGGTGTAAATCTTCTTATACCGCACTTTGTGATCAATTGTATTTGCTGGCGCAGATGAGGTTTAAGCTTTAATGCCTCTCCGAATTCTTCTTCCACAGTATAATCGCCATAGATATC
>DATDCP010000209.1:0-8048 GCA_036524255.1 Chitinophagaceae bacterium | reverse complement strand
TTTTTTCAATTTACCAAAAACAATGGAAAAATTTTAAAACTTGTGTTAAGATATACGGCTCCAGGCTGTTTTACCTTGATTTATTTCAAAGTATTTCCTGATTCGCAAATTTTCTGCCGAACTTAACTCAGGATCAATATCTGTTATATCTTCTGCAAAACGTCGGGCTACTTCCAGTAAAGGCCTGTCTTGGACTATACTTGCCAGCTTAAAGTTTAATACTCCGCTCTGTCTTGTTCCTTCAATATCCCCGGGTCCACGCATATCCAGATCTTTTTCAGCGATTATAAAACCATTATTTGTTGATGTCATTATTTTCATTCTTTCTCTCGCATCATTACCGATATTTTGACCAGTCAACAAAATGCAATAGCTTTTATCAGCTCCACGGCCTACTCTTCCCCGCAATTGATGCAATTGAGATAATCCAAATTTTTCAGCGCTTTCGATCACCATTACACTAGCGTTAGGGACGTCCACTCCCACTTCTATAACGGTGGTGGAAACCATAATATGCGTATCATTTGTAATAAATCGCTGCATATTATTGTTCTTTTGCTCAGTTTTTTGTCGGCCATGTACCATGCTTATCCAATACTGGGGTTCCGGAAACCATGCTTTCACATTTTCATAACCTTTCATCAGGTTTTCATAATCCATTTTATCACTCTCTTCTATTAATGGAAAAATAATATATATCTGCCGCCCTTTAGATATTTCATCCTTTATAAAACTCATCACTTTCGATCGGTCCTTTTCATAACGATGAACGGTAGTTATTGGCTGTCTGCCCGGAGGCAATTCATCAATAACACTATAATCAAGATCGCCATAAGCGGTCATTGCCAATGTACGTGGAATTGGAGTGGCTGTCATTACAAGAATATGGGGAGGCGTTTGATTTTTTTCCCAAAGCATTGCTCTTTGTGCTACACCAAACTTATGTTGCTCATCAACAATGCCAATCCCCAAATTTTTAAACTGTACGGCTTTTTCTATTACTGCATGTGTGCCGATAAGAATTTGTAATGAACCATTGTCTAATTTTTCCTGGATCAATTTTCTACCGGCAGTTTTTGTTGAGCCCGTTAATAGCCCAATTTCAACTGGCATATCTTTTAAGAAAGAAGTGAGATTATTATAATGCTGTTGTGCCAGCACTTCTGTTGGCGCCATCAGGCAACTTTGATAACCATTATCTGCGGCTATCAGCATTGTAAGCAGAGCAACCATTGTTTTACCACTACCCACATCGCCTTGTAATAAACGATTCATTTGTTTCCCGGTGGCTGTATCTTTTCTTATTTCTTTGATCACTCTTTTTTGTGCGCCAGTTAATTCAAAAGGAAGATGCTTTGTATAAAATGTATTAAAGAGGTCTCCTACTTTTTCAAAAACAACTCCTTTCGAAAAACGATGACGCTGCGATCTTAATCTTGCTACCCGGAGTTGTGCTATAAATAATTCTTCAAACTTCAACCGTTTGACCGCTTCCTCATATTCTTGCATGTTAGCAGGAAAATGAATTTGAGAATAAGCCTTAAACCTGTTTACAAGTTTTAGATTATTTAAAATATCATCAGGTAAATTTTCAGGAACATTTTTTTCATTGATCAATTTCATCAACACTTCTGTAAGCTTACCAATTTGCCTGCCGCCAAGTGCTTTTGATCTTAGTTTTTCAGTTGTCGGGTAAATAGGTTCTAGAAAAGATTTTCCATCCTTTTTTTCTGTTGTTAGCAATTCCATTTCCGGATGCACGATTTGAGGACGTCCCTGGAAAAAACTTACTTTTCCAAAAACAAGATAGTGCTCACCAGGTTGTAAGATCTTTTGGATCCAGTTAATTCCCTGAAACCAGGCAAGTTCCAATGTCCCTGTTTTATCACGCAGAGTTGCCACCATTCGCCTGCCACTTTTTATTCCGACAATATCAATGTTATGGAGACTGCCGGCTACTTGTATATATTCCGTTGAGAGGTCGATTTCCCGTATTAAATTCACTTTTGTTTTATCAATATGACGATTAGGGAAATGATTGAGAAGATCATTAAAAGTAAAAATATTCAGTTCTTTTTTCAGCAGTTCTGCCCTCTGTGGACCAACTCCTTTAAGATATTCTATAGGGCTATTTAATATGTCAGTATTTGCAGGTATAATTCCCTTTTGAACAAATGTACTATTCCGTTTTAAGACTAGTATACACATAAGTCTTAAAAGAAGATGATAAAAAAATAAAAATGCACATAAATTCGTTCTATTTTTACAGATCCATTTATCCTGAAAAAGACCAAAGCCAATGAATAACCATTTCCACCTGTTGCAAACATCTATTGATTTTTCCGATTTCAAATATGGCATTCTAACCTATGTAATGGCATTTGTGCTTACATTGATCTTTATTCCACCAGTAATTTTTATGGTAAACCGGTTTAAACTTTTTGATCGGCCAAATGCAAGAAAAGAACATTCTGTACCCACGCCGACATTTGGCGGCATTTCGATCTTCGCAGGTATGATGGTGGCACTTTTATTTTGGTTTAAATTCTATAATCATCCTTCAATTATCACTTTCTTTTTATCCATGATACTTTTGTTTGGCGTTGGAATTATGGATGATCTGAAAGACCTGGCAGCCCGTTATAAATTAGTGATCGAGGTGGGTGTAGCTTCATTACTGGCCGTGTCAGGCATTCGTATTACAAGTTTTGGCGGCTTGTTTGGAATTAATGAATTACATATAATAGCACAATACATTATTACTGTTGTTGCCATTGTTGGTATTACCAATGCTTTCAATCTTATTGATGGCATTGATGGTCTTGCCGGGGGTCTTGGATTCATGAGTTTAGTTACGCTAGCAATATTTCTTACCCTCAGCAAGGATTTGAACTATGCAATGATAGCATTTGCCTTAGCTGGCGCATTACTTGGGTTTTTATACTTCAATTTTAATCCTGCAAGAATCTTTATGGGCGATACCGGTTCGTTAGTACTTGGTTTTGTTATCGCAGTTCTTTGCGTACAACTAATGAAGGTAAATGCCATTCATCCGACACCAGTGGTTCCGAATATCTATGTCTTCACATTAGGGATCGTGATGATCCCAGTATTTGATACGCTTCGTGTTTTTGGGGCCAGGATATGGAAAGGCCGTTCACCTTTTTCGGCTGATAAAACGCATATACATCATCTCATCACTAATAAAGGATTTACTCATGGATTTGCCGCCAGGCTAATTTGCGTATTCCATGGTTTTATATTAATTCTTGTTTACTGGATGAAAGATTGGAAACCTGAATTACAAGTGGTTACTTTGTTCTGTTGTATGCTCGCCTTAATTTATTTGTTTAATCACATCGGTATTTTTAAAAAATATTTTAAACCGCCCGAAAACACCCTGGCGACACAAACGCAGCCGGAATAACCCAATTATTTATTTGTAGATTTTTCAATTTGCCATTTGCATTTCGGGCAAACCAATGATGAAAGTAGAGCCATTATCAATCTTACTTTCGGCCTTAATAAATCCATTATGTTTTTCAACGATCTTTTTACAAATTGACAAACCAACACCTGTGCCTTCGAATTCCTGGTAATTATGGAGTCGTTTAAACACTCTGAAAATGTCTTCTGCGTATTTATCATCAAACCCGATCCCATTATCCTGTACAGTTATTTTATAATAATTTTTTCCCTGACCATATTTAGTAAATCTTGAGAGATCGATTGGGTTCATTTTTTCTGATTTTACATCGATCACCAGGTCGACTGCAGGCTTTCTGAATTTAATTGCATTGCTAAAAAGATTATAGAATAATTGCTGCATCAAACCGGGTACGGCTGAAACTACCGGCAGGTTTTCATAGTTTATCCGTGCCTTACTTTTTTCTATTTCCACTTCAAGTTCTGTCAATACATTTTTTACTAATTCATTTAGTGGTGTTTTTTTGAAATCACTTGAACTTACAGTATGTCTGGAGAAATCAAGCAGGTTATTGATCAGACTTTGCATCCGTTTGGATGAATTGATTATTTTACCAAAATACTTTTCACTGTCGGGATCAAATTTGTTATTCCTTAAAATTTTATCACTGAACACTTGTATTTTTCGAAGTGGTTCCTGCAGATCATGTGAAGCCATATAAGCAAACTGATCAAGTTCTTCATTCATTTGCTTCAGCCTTTCATTGTTGATCACCAGTTGTTCATTCAGAAGTTTTACTCTTTTTTCCGAAGCTTTTCTTTCATCAATTTCCGTTTGTAGAAATTCATTGGCAGCCATTAGTTTTTTTTCCTGCAACAGTAACTGTTGGTTTTTACTATACAATTCTACGAATACAGCAACCTTTGCACGTAACAATTCAGGATTGATCGGTTTATATATGTAATCAACGCCACCCATCCGATAACCCTTGAACATAAAATCTTCATCATAGTTATTGGCTGTAATAAATATAATTGGAATGTTTCGCAGCTTATCCCTTTCATAAATAATTGTGGCAGTTTCATAACCGTTGAGTTCGGGCATCTGTACATCCATCAGGATAAGAGAAAAGTCATGATCATTCAATAATACTTTAAGAGCCGCTCTTCCGGAATTTGCTTTGACAATTGTGTAATTATCTTTTTCAAGAATGGCTTCTATCGACATAAGATTATCAGCCCTGTCATCCACAACAAGAATTTTTGCATCAGATTTTCGTAAAGGAAGAGCTGCCTTTTCCATTCTTTAATTATTTATACATCCACACTCTCATAAGCGATAGTAATTGATCGATCTTTACAGGTTTTGTTATATAGTCTGAGGCGCCGGCATCAATACATTTTTCCCGGTCTCCTTTCATCGCTTTGGCTGTTACTGCGATAATTGGTAATGTTTTGTTCTTATGCTCTCTTCTTATCTTTTGCGTTGTTTCATATCCATCCATCTCCGGCATCATAATATCCATCAATACAATATCAATATCATGATTCTCTTCCAGGATTGTCATTGCCTCCTGGCCGCTTTCTGCAGTGATCGTTTGAATGGCATAACGGTCAAATGCGGTCGTTAATGCGAAAAGGTTTCTAACATCATCATCAACCACCAGTACTTTTTTATTGGCCAGTATATCATTCTTTGCACGCAGGTTTTCTATAAGCTTTCTCTTTTCAGGCATTAAGTTCTTATGATCGATATGTAGCAACATTACCATCTCCTCCAACAACAAGTCAAGAGAGCTTACATCTTTTAACAAGATCTTATTGGCATATTGTTTTAACTGATTCCTTTCTTTTGGTAAAAAATCTTTAGCGGAATAAATAAGTACTGGCATCATCTGAATTTTCCTAACGGTACTGATCTCCATAACCAGGTCAAGTCCCCCAATATCAGGAAGCATGTAATCGACAACGATGCAATCATAATTATTCTGGCTTATCAGGTCAAGCGCCTTACGACCACTATCAACGATCTCAATATTGATCAGGTCCCCGTTATCCAATACTTTTCTCATCTGTGAAGAATCTAGTTCATTATCTTCTATCAGCAATACCTTCTTTTGTTTTTTCTCATTGAACTGAACAATATCATTAAAGAGATTGTTTAATGCTTCTGTCTTCAGTGGCTTCAAATGGAAACTTCTTGCACCACGTTGCATTGCCAATAGCCTGTTCTCTTCACCAGAAATAAGATGCACAGGAATATGTCTGAAATTAATATCATTCTTGAAAAGATCCAGTACCCTCCATCCGCTGGCATCAGGAAGTTTGACATCAAGTGTTACGGCAACAGGGTTGTATTTGTTAACGAGATCAAATACATCACCAAAATGAGTTGCCACGACTACTTTTAATTCTAACTCATGCGCCATTTCGATCATGATCTTTCCAAAACGAACATCATCTTCGATCACCAACACTACTTTATCATTTGCCTGGATATTATTTCTGTCATCACCTACTTCATTTATTATTTCATTGAGCGCATCAAGATCTTTTGTATCACTTACTTTAATAGTTGGTACCGATTGAATAGCTGCATCCGCTACTCCATCGGCCAATTTATATTCACTTATTTTAAGGTTTGTTTGTTTTTCTCTCTTCGCTTTGGCAGGATCATAATCTATAGGCAGGAATAATGTAAATGTACTTCCTGATCCGATCTCACTTATCAATTCAATTGATCCACCTAATAGATCTGCAAGGCCGCGGCTGATCGATAATCCAAGACCGGTACCACCATATTTGCGGCTGGTTGAACCTTCCGCTTGCTGGAATGCCTCAAATATGATATTCTGTTTATCTTTTGAGATACCAATACCGGTGTCCCTGATCTCAAACGCAACCACTTTTTGTGCATTGGACAGGCTAGTGTGATGTTGCCTCCAATTATTATGGGCCTCATAAATACGAAGCTTAACTTCTCCTTTCTCTGTAAACTTAAATGCGTTTGATAAAAGATTCTTGAGAATTTGATTAAGGCGTTGCGCATCCGTTTCCATACTTGCTGGCAGCATGGGATCAACGTCAATTGTAAACCGCAAGTTTTTATTTTCAGAAATATGCTTGAAGGTTGTTTCCACGAAATTGGCGATCTCATGGAATTGTAACTTAACGAAGTCTGTGGATATATAACCAGATTCGATCTTAGACAAGTCAAGAATATCGTTGATCAATTGTATCAGGTCATCACCACAACTATGGATCGTCTTTGCGTAGCTTACTTGCTTTTCATTCAAATTGCCATCATGATTCTCGTATAATTGTTGTGCAAGGATCAATAAAGAGTTCAATGGCGTACGCAACTCATGCGACATGTTTGCAAGGAACTCTGATTTATATTTTGAGGTCAACTGCAATTGCTCGGCCTTTTCCTCCAATGACAATCTTGCCTCTTCCACTTCCTTGTTCTTTGCCTCCACTTCTTCTTTTTGTTTTACAAGAAGGTGAGCCTTATCCTGCAATTCTTCATTTGTTCTTCTTAACTCATCTGTCAATGATTGTGATTGAACAAGCAGGCTTTCTGTTCTCGTGTTTGCCTCAATTGTATTTAACACGATACCGATACTTTCTGTCAACTGGCTTAAGAAGTCAAGGTGTGTTTCACTGAATGTATCAAAAGAGGCTAATTCAATAACAGCTTTTATTTCTTTTTCAAACAATACGGGTAATACGATAAGATTTAATGGTGATGCTTTTCCAAGACCGGAACTGATCTTTGTATAGCTCTTTGGAACATTAGTTAATAAAATTCTTTCCTTTTCTAAAGCGCATTGTCCAACCAGCCCTTCTCCTAATGCAAATTCTTTTTGAGTTTTAACTTCTTCACCAAACGCATAAGCTGAGAATAATTTTAGTTTTTGATTTCTAAAGCTTTCGTCTTGCTCAAAAATGTAGAACATACCTTTCTGTGCATTCACCACCTGTGCCAACTCTGAAAGAATACGCCGTGTTACAGTATTTAGATCTTTTTGTCCCTGCAACATCTGTGTGAACTTTGCGAGATTTGATTTCAGCCAGTCTTGTTCCTGGTTACGCAATGTTGTTTGCTTCAGGTTTGCGATCATCTGGTTAATGGTATCTTTCAATTCTTCCACTTCACCTTTTGCTTCCACACGGATCATTTGTGTAAGGTCGCCTTTCGTTACAGCAGAAGCCACATCTGCGATATTACGTACCTGTGTTGTCAGATTTTCAGCAAGTTGGTTTACGTTTTCAGTTAAGTTTTTCCAGATACCTGATGCACCCGGTACACTTGCTTGACCTCCCAATCTTCCTTCAACACCAACTTCACGGGCAACGTTAGTTACCTGGTCAGCGAACACTGCCAACGTATCGATCATCTCATTGATAGTATCGATCAACTGCGCTACTTCACCACGAGATACGATCGAAAGCTTTTGTTTTAAGTTACCTGTAGCAACTGAGGTTACAACTTTTGCAATACCACGAACCTGGTTGGTAAGATTGGAGGCCATCATGTTCACTGAGTCTGTCAAGTCTTTCCATGTACCTGCCACACCCTGCACTTCTGCCTGGCCTCCAAGTTTACCTTCGGTACCTAC
>DATDCP010000208.1:0-4690 GCA_036524255.1 Chitinophagaceae bacterium | reverse complement strand
ATACCTACATAGCCACCTGCATTTTTCTCATTAAAAGATGAGCTGGGTACTTTACCATCATATTTATTCTGATAATTGCCTGCAGATTTTAATGTGCCGTAAATATTCCAGTTAAAGCCATTTTTATTGCCCGCAATATTTGCGTTTAATGCACGCAGGTTGCTGTTGGATTGAATGTTTGTAAGAATATTTCCTTTAATCGTTCCTTCACTTACCGGAACATTTGTAATAAGATTTATAACTCCTGCCAACGCATCACTACCATACATTAGCGATGCTGGTCCTTTTAATATCTCAGCTCTGTTTACACTAAGCTCATCAATTTCAATTCCGTGTTCATCACCCCATTGCTGTCCTTCTTGTCGTACTCCTTCACTTATTACAAGTACACGATTATATCCCAACCCGCGAATAACAGGTTTTGAAATACCCGGCCCGGTACTTAGTTGTGAAATACCCGGTTTTTTTGCCAGCGCATCAATAATATTAGTTGAAGAAGATTGAAGTAACTCCGCACGACGCAAAGCTGTAACGGGAATCGGTGCTTTTTTTATATTGGTGGCATTGGAAACACCTGTTACAATTACTGTCTGGTTTTCCAGAACAGATGGCTGAAGAGCAAAATTCTTTTCGGTGTTATCATTAATATCAACATGTTCAATCATGCTGGTGTAGCCAATATGAGAAATCTCGATCAAGTAATGACCAGCCGGAAGGTGGACAAATTGAAACTTTCCTGAATTATCAGTATGAGTACCAAGTTTTAGATCTGGAAATAAAATAGTGGCGCCATCCAGTGGCTCACCGGTTTTTGCATCAGTGATCTTCCCTGTAAAAGCTGCCTGGGTATTTAGAGAACTTATTTTCTTTTCTTCCATCGGTACGGCCTTTCCCTGCGCCAGACCTTTCATTGACAAAAACCAGAAAAGAGAAATATATAAAATTGATTTTGACATGTTACCGCTTTAAAATGAGCTAGAAATCTTTGATAAACTGAAGAGAAGATAAGAATGCTCTTATCTCACTTATCAGAATAAATTCTTTAGAAAAAACCTAGATGATAGTAGGGGGGCCGCGGTTTTCAAAAGCAATATGAAAAGAAAAATTATGAAACGAGAGAAGGAATGAATTAAAGATAATATGCTCAGTTGCCGGAGCTGTATCTGAAGCATTAGCCAGGTCTTCAGCATCTTTACCTAAGTGATAACTACAAATGCTGCAATCAGCCAGGTTTGCAGTTTCAGAATTGTCATTTATATCTAACGCCGAGATATTACAACTATGATTTAAAAAAATAGTATTAGTTGGATGTGAATGCAGCAACCTGATGCTGTGAATACCCAACAGCATTACAAGTAATATTGCCGAAAACGCCTTCCTAGTATAGTTGCGATCAAAAAGCATCTATGCAAAATTATAGAAAACTGCATAAACATCTTCTGAATATAAAAACAGAAACTATAAGTTCTAAATAATACCCACAATGTGTAGCCCCTGCCAACACAAGAAAAGAACTCTAACAACGGCGTAAACCATTTGTTTTAAACGATAATCACAGAAAATGATCAACGCCGCTGAGAGTTATTATTCAAAGTTCCTGTCAGTCCGTCAACCCAAGATAAGCTTTCACCTCGTTGTAATTATTCCAGTCAACAGCAGGTTTTGATAACCGGCCAGGCACTGATCCGGGTATTAAAATATACCGGTATTGCAAACGTTTTACCCCGCTTATTGTAACTGTACTGGCATCAATATTTGAGTAAAGAAATATCTCCTGTAACGAATAATCAGGGTTGATGTTGATAAGACTATAAATATCAAAATAAGGTAATGGAACTATATCCGGAACGGTGGGAGTCCCAATATTCAGATACACTTTTATTTCCCCGGTGTTTAAAATAGCATTGGTAAGTTTAGGTGCTGCAATAGTTGCATAAAAACCAATGGTATCAATGGGGGGATCAGGGGGGTCATTGTGAATAGTATCAGCTGTATAAGTAACATCTAACCATGGTGAATAAATAACATTCGCAGTTCCTGTATCGCCTTTAGGGCCTGTAGCGCCAGCAGGCCCGGCTGCACCCGCTGTACCCGTTGGACCAGCGGGCCCTGCCGGACCGACATCGCCTTTTTGACATTGAGTAAATATGAATGTAATTAGCACTAATGAAGCTAAGAGAGTTAAAGATGATTTTGCTTTCATAAATTTTTTTTTAAATTTAATTGATATTGTTTGCCTTTCTCATAATATAAATTTACGGTAACTATCAATTTAATCTGTGAGTTTTATCTGAACGAAATAGAAATACAGAATTATTACGAGGATCCCCCAGGCTGAACAGTAATAATTAAAACCCTGGAAGAAGAACCTCCCGGATCACTATGAGAATTTTGAAAATTGCTGAATAGCGTTAAGTACGATGAACACTTCGCTCCGCTCAGTGCAGGCTGTGCATCGAGCCAAGGCTCTCCTTCGGGGCATCTTTAGTTTTATAGTAGTAATGCTACCGGTTAACTAATTAATATTTTCAATTATCCCAGCAATACCCTGCCCGCCACCTACACAGGCAGTCACCATTCCGTATTTTTTATTCAGTCTTTTCATGTCATTCAAATTCTGAATAATGAGTTTGCAGCCGGTACAACCAAGTGGGTGACCAAGAGCAATAGCCCCACCATTTATATTTACTTTAGAAGGATCAAGACCCGCTTCACGAATTACAGCGATCGATTGCGATGCAAAGGCTTCATTCAATTCTACCAGGTCAATTTGTGAAAGATTCATTCCTGTTTGTTTCAAAACTTTTGGAATTGCAGCTACTGGCCCGATCCCCATTATTCGCGGATGAACTCCGGCAACTGCAGATCCCACCAATCTTCCGATTGGTTTCAATCCAAGTTCTTTTATCATGTTCTCACCCATTACAATTACAAATGCAGCTCCATCGCTTGTTTGTGATGAATTGCCGGCAGTCACACAACCATTCGCAGCAAAAGCAGGTTTTAATTTTGCCAACGCCTCAATTGAAGTATCTGCACGGGGACCTTCATCTGTATCAACCGTATAATTTCTTTTTTGCTTCTTTCCTTTTTCATCTAAATAAACTTCTTCAACAGGGATCGGTAGAATTCCATTCTTAAAATATCCATTCTTAATTGCATTGATCGCCTTTTGATGCGAGTTATAGGAAAATTCATCCTGTGCTTCGCGACTAACATTAAATTCTTTTGCTACTGCTTCCGCAGTCAATCCCATGCTTAAATAATAGTCCGGTTCATCTTTAGCTATTGAATAGGCAGGAACAGTTTTCCAACCAGCTGTCGGTACCAGGCTCATGCTTTCAGTACCACCCGCAATGATACAATCAGCCATTCCCATTCTGATCTTCGCTGTAGCGATCGCAATTGTTTCCAATCCCGATGCGCAATAACGATTCACCGTTACACCCGGCACATCTATACCCAAAGCTCTTGCAGAAATGATACGACCGAATTGTAAACCCTGTTCAGCTTCTGGTACTGCATTGCCCACAATTACATCATCCACTCTTTTAGCTTCTAATTGCGGCACACTTGCCATCAATCCTTTTATTACATCCACCGCCAGGTCATCCGGACGGTAAAAACGAAATCCACCACGTTTTGCTTTACCAACTGCGGTGCGATAACCTGCTACTATATATGCTTCTTGCATAAAGAATGATTTACCCCAAGCCCCTAAAGGGGTTAGGAAGATGAGGAAATATTTTATTTAGTCAACTTCATTGCTACTATTAAGCTTCCGTTGTGTCACTCACTTGTACTACAACAATTCTTTTCAGCAATTGTTGCAGTGTCTGTCAAATTTACGAAAAGTTGTTTATGCAACCTTCAGTAGTCAAAGTTAACATTTCCCCAGAAAAATTTTTTGCCAATAGTTCTTTATGCGGTTCTTTTGGAAAAATATTGCATGAAAAAACTCCTTTTGGCTTTTCTGATAAATGGTCTTGCAGTTATTGGCAATGCACAAGAAGATACTTCTTTAGTGAACAGGATAAATGAAATGCTTTCGTTTACCGAGAGTAAAGATCTTGAGAGAGTAATGGATTATACCTATCCCAAACTGTTTACGATTGTACCAAAAAAAACAATGATTGCCACAATGAAATTTGCATATGAGTCAGAAGATTATACCATTGAGTTTGATTCAATAAAAATTCTGAAGATCTTTCCAGTCTTTAAGATAAATGACACCAGTTATGTTAAGGTAAAACACACCATGCTCCTGAAAATGAAGTTTACCGTGCCTTATGATTCACTTCAGAATGACCTAAAAGAAATTATGGTATCATACATGTCACAAAAATATGGTGAGGAAAATGTTCGTTTTGATCCCGTTGCAAATTCAGTGAATATCTTTGTGATCCCCGATATAGTGGGGATAAAAGACAACTCATCTAAATGGACCTTTGTAAATATTAATGAAGATAAGCCCCAAATTTTGGATATGTTATTTGGCAAACAAGTGCTTGACAAACTAAAAGAGTATAAGTAACCGAAACGATGTATAAATTCCTACGAAATATTCTTTTTCTTTTTCCAACAGAATGGGTTCATTATTTTTCAATGAATTGCCTGCGGGTATTATGCAGTATTGGCTTTCTGAGGAAATTGCTCACTTCTATCTTCTCACCTTCCTCAAACGAAAATC
>DATDCP010000207.1:0-19345 GCA_036524255.1 Chitinophagaceae bacterium | reverse complement strand
ACTACTCCGTCACAAAGCTTAACACATAGCCCTCAACGGGGTATTCGCTTCCATCCGGCAGCCCATCAGCACCTGAATAAAACCCGTCAAAGAAAGCCTGTTTTTCCACAGTTTTTCCCCTATTTTTGCCCTCCTTTTTATAACCCTATAATATTATTATGTCAGTTATTCAGAGCATTCGTGAAAAGTATGCAAAGTGGGCAGTAATAGCTATTGCATTAGCACTTTTAGGATTTATTCTTACCGACTATTTCGGGGCACAAAGTAGAATGGGCTCGGGAGGTTCTACGACGTTAGGTTCGGTGAATGGAAAAAAAATTGATTATATCAGTTTTGAAACGAAACTAAAAGCAAGAGACGATCAGCAACAAGCCGCCGCTCAACAACAACAACAGGAATATACTGAAGCACAAAAACATCAGACCGCGGAACAATTGTGGAGCCAGGAGGTGGAAGAAATTATTATGACGGCCGAAATTAAAAAACTCGGAATTGATGTTGGCAAAAAAGAATTTAATGATTACTTGTTTGGACAAAACCCTCCTCAAGATCTAAGACAACGTTTTTCTGATCAGCAGGGAAATTATGACGGCGCTGCTGCACAGAATGCCATCAACCAATTAAGAAGAAGTCCCAATCAGGTAGAGAGAGATCAGCTGGATGCTTATCTCGCAGCAATGGAGTATAACCGCAAGATGGAGAAGTTTAATTCTCTTCTTACCAACTCTGTTTATTATCCTAAATGGTATGTTGAAAAACAAAATACCGAAGCGGCTGGTTTAGCAAAGGTTTCTTTTGTAAGATATCCATATTCAAAAATTTCGGATAGTGCTATCACGATCACAGATAAAGAGGTAGAAGAATATGTAAATAAAAATAAGGATCAGTATAAACAAACAGAAAGCAGGAGCATTGCTTATACCATCTTTAACGCATCACCAACAGAGGCAGATTCTGCACAATTAAGAAAACAACTTGCTGATCTAAAACCAGAGTTTGTGGCTGATACCACTCCGTCCAGATTTCTTTCACGTTATGGAAGCACGATCGCTTATTCTGATGTATTTGTTGGTAAGACGTTTATGAAAATGCCAGACAAGGACAGCATTACTGCCCTGTCAAAAGGCGAAGTTTATGGTCCATATCTTGATGATCATACTTATGCTTTAACAAAGATGATCGAGATAAGAACATTACCGGATTCTGTAAAATGCCGCCACATATTGATAAATAATGATCCGTCACAAGGAGGATTTGTAGATAGTGTAGCGAAAAAGAAAATGGATTCCGTAGAGGCTGCAGTAAAAGGCGGAGCATCCTGGGCGGGGCTGGTACAAATGTATAATCCGCAAACTGATGGTAGCAGAACGACTAATGGGGAAATGACGTTTAGCTCATTTGATATGCAGCAACCAAACTTTGCAAAAGAATTTGCTCAATTCGCTTTATTCGAAGGAAAAAAGGGGGAAAAGAAAGTTGTGAAAACAAGCTTTGGATATCACCTTATTGAAATTCTTGAATTGAAAAATCCAGAGCCACATTATAAGTTTGCTCAATTCGCAAAGAATATTATCGCAAGCGACGAAACAGAACGTGTAGTTCTTGAGGATGCCAGCAAGTTTGTAAGCGAAAGCCGGGACTTAAAAACATTTAACGACAATATTGCTAAAACAAATGGACGTCAGCAAAAATTTGAAGCTTCCAATATTGGCCCGAATGATATTTCTATCCAGGACATTGATCAAAGATTAGCAGGAGGTTTTGGCCAGGCAGTATCTTGCCGCAACTTAATTAGGGAAATTTATAAAGCCGATAAAGGAGATGTTATCAAACAGGAAAGAATTGGGGATGCGAAATCAGGCTATAAATATGTTGTTGCTGTGGTCACAGATGTTTTAAAGGAAGGAACACAGCCAGTATATATCGCAAGGGTTGGATCCGCCAATGCGCCGGGTGTTGAGAGAATACTTAAAGACAAAAAGAAAGCCGAACAGATAAAACAAAAGATCGGAAATATAACAACACTTGAAGCTGTGGCAGCATCAATACAAGATTCAATAGTTACAGTAGACAGTGTTCGAATAACGGGTGGCGGAATGCTCACAGAGGCAAAAGTTCTGGGTGCGGCGTTTAATATAGCTAATAAGGGAAAAGTAATTAATGAGCCAATACCGGGCAGAGATGCGGTTTATGTTGTAAGAGTTGACGATCTGACTACCACATCTGTGGCTGTTGCAGATATTGAAATGCAAAAAAACCAAATGAGACAAAGAGCAAAACAAATGCAGAGTTTTTACAGCTCACCAGCCAAGCTTATGAAAGAGCAGGCAACCATTAAAGATAATCGACGAAACTTTTATTAATAGGAAGAACCAATGAATTGAAAGCCCGTCTCGCCTTAGGCCAGACGGGCTTTTTTGCGCCGCTTTTCGTAAACAAAAAGATCAAAAGCTGCGTTATTTTTGCAATAGAATGAGTGACGAAATTGTAAATAAGGTTGCCGAAAGCGGGTTGGTAACGATCGATCTTGAAAACTATCTTCCAAAAAAAGATTCAATAGCTGTTTTCGATCTGAAAGATTTTCTTTTTATGGGAATGATATTAAAAGAAAAAGATTTCAGGGAAGCGCTGAAAAAACAAGATTGGGAAAAGTACAGAAACAAAAACGTAGCGATAGTCTGCTCTGCTGATGCGATCATTCCTGTTTGGGCCTATATGCTTGTTACAACATATCTTCAGCCAGTAGCAAAAGAATCCATTGTAGGTGACGAAAAAGAAATTTACAAAGCGGTTTTTTTAAAAAATATCTCTTCAATACACGAAGCAGAATTCACAGATAAAAGAATAGTTTTAAAAGGCTGTGGCGAAACGCCGATCGATGATTTTGCTTATGCAGAAGCCACCCGTAAATTGTTGCCCGTTGCAAAAAGTATTATGTACGGAGAGCCATGTAGTACCGTTCCGGTTTACAAAAAGAAATAACCAATATTGAACTTTCACCGATAACAGGGAAATATTTACCTTACCGCCATAAAGAACCGTGTAAATGAAAAAAAGCTGGTGGGTTTTAACGTTTGTCATTTTATTTGCTACTGCGGCATCCATATTTATTTATGGAAAGAACAAACCCAAAGAAAAATTTCCTGGCCATGTCGATTTTAATATTCATATAAGACCCATACTTTCTGATCGCTGTTTTAAATGTCATGGCCCGGAACCGACACAACGACAAGGAAATCTTAGACTCGATATTCCCGATAGTGCATTTGCGGCGTTAAAAGAAAGCCCGGGATTGTTTGCAATTGTTCCCGGAAAACCGGATCAGTCCCAGGTTTATCATCGTATCATTTCAGAAGATACGGCCGAGCGAATGCCGCCTCCATCATCCAATCTTACTCTGTCGGAATATGAGATAAAACTTATAACAAAGTGGATAAAGCAAGGCGCCGAATACAAACCGCATTGGGCTTTTATTGCACCACAACCCCAGCAATTACCCGAAACAGATAATGAAAAATGGGCAAAGAATGAGATCGATCATTTTACACTTGCTAAAATGGAATCAAAGGATCTTTCTCCAAATGAGCAAGCAGATAAAGAAAGATTATTAAAAAGAGTTTGTTTTGACCTGACCGGTTTGCCACCAACAATTGAAATGCAGGAAAAGTTTTTGAATGATAATTCTGCAAATGCGTATGAAAAAATTGTTGACGAACTTTTAGCTAGTAAACATTATGGAGAAAAAATGGCCGTACAATGGCTGGATGCAGCACGATATGCAGATAGTCACGGCTACCAGGATGATGGATTAAGAACAATGTGGCCGTGGAGAGATTGGGTGATCCATGCTTTTAATGAAAATTATTCTTATGAGAAATTTGTTATATGGCAGCTCGCAGGAGACTTGCTTCCTGAGCCAACAAAAGAAATGTTATTGGCAACAGGATTTAACCGCAATCACAAAATAACTCAGGAAGGTGGTGTGATCGATGAAGAGTATAGATTAGAATACGTATCTGATCGCACCAATACTTTTGCAAAAACATTTTTAGCAATGACATTTGAGTGCGCCAAATGTCACGATCATAAGTTCGACCCTATCTCCCAAAGATCGTATTACAGCACATTCGCTTTTTTTAATCAAATAAATGAGAAAGGGTTACTTGGTGATATTACACTTGCTTCACTTGCCGATCCTCCTAATATGAAGATCAGCAGCGATGATGTAAAAAGTGTTTTACAGTTCATGAATAAAAAAGATACCGCTGCGGTAATGGTGATGATCATGAAAGACAGCAGTGAAGTAAGATGTACCCAAATTTTAAAACGAGGAGTATACGATCAACTTGGGGATGAAGTATCTTTTAATACACCTCCGAAAATTTTTCCATTCGATTCAATTAGACTGGAAAAAAACAGACTGGGATTGGCAAAGTGGTTATTTGATAAGAATCATCCGCTGACAGCAAGGGTTTTTGTAAATCGTATGTGGCAGGAATTGTTTGGAAGAGGGCTTGTAAAAACTTCCGGTGATTTTGGTATGCAGGGAGAGCCGCCATCACATCCAGAATTACTTGATTGGCTTGCATTGGATTTTATGGATCATGGATGGGATATAAAACGCCTGGTAAAACAAATTGTAATGTCTGCCACTTATTGTCAATCCTCAATAGTAACAAAAGGAAAGCTTGCAAAGGATCCCGATAATATTTTTATCTCAAGATCTTTAAGAATAAGATACGGGGCAGAATTTGTAAAAGACATTGTATTATCAAGCAGCGGCTTGATGAATGATGAGATCGGCGGCCCAAGTATAAAACCATATCAACCCAAAGGAATTTGGGAATCATCGACGTCGGGTCGGGGACAATTAGCAAGATATGTACAGGACCACGATGAAGATCTTTACCGTCGTGGCATGTACACTTTTATTAAAAGAACCGTTCCGCCACCATCGATGTTGACATTCGACGGATCAAACAGGGATCAATGCGAGGTAAAAAGAGTAAGAACCAATACTCCATTGCAGGCATTGGTTTTATTAAATGATCCGCAGGTATTAGAAGCCGCAAGAGTATTAGCGGAGAAACTAGCAGCCGAAAAAATTTCAGAAGAACAAAAAATTGAAAAAGCATTTCGATTCATCATTTGCAGAAAAGCAAGCGAGAAAGAAAAAGAAATTCTTTTTGACTATTATAAGAAAGAAAAAGAGAGGTTTTCGCAGCAGTCAGCAAAAGCAGATGGTTTTTTAAAAGTCGGAGAGTATAAACACGAGCAAAATATAAATAAAGTAGAAGCAGCTACATTGATGCAGGTGATACATACGATTTATAATATGGAAGAGGCCATTACAAAAACGTAGACCTAACCCCCTGTCCCCCTAAAGGGGAGACTTAGGTGGGAGGTTTTTTTGTTTATTGATGATTGCTTTATCCCGTAGGGATAAAATGTTAATTGCCCCGGGTTTTAACCCGGGGGATGAAAGAAAGATTTTAGAAAGAACCCCGAAGGGGTTCAACATTGTTGAATAGAATTACAAAATGCAGAAGAGTGCGACGCAACGGATGATGATACTAGTAATGATGTCGATATCATAAAAATAAAATTCATGGCAAACGAATTTTTCGAAAACAGACTGAACATTACACGAAAGCATTTTCTTGGCAAGCTTAGTCTTGGCCTCGGGAGTGTTGCATTGGGATCGCTGCTTGTTAAAGATCTTTTCAGCAGTGGGTCTTCGGAAATGTTGCCACCCGTTGGGCTACCTCATTTTGCGCCCAAAGCAAAACGCATCATTTATCTTTTTCAAAATGGGGCGCCATCACAATTAGAAAGCTTCGACTACAAGCCGACATTGATAAAAAGAATGGGAGAAGATCTTCCTGCATCAATAAGAATGGGCCAAAGACTTACAGGGATGACAGCGAACCAGGATAAATTTCCAATGGTGGGTTCGAAATTTAAATTCAATCAATACGGAGAATCCGGAACATGGATAAGTGAGTTATTTCCAAACATTGGAAAAATTGCCGATGATATCTGTGTAATAAAAACAATGCACACCGAGGCGATCAATCACGACCCGGCATTGACGTTTATACAAACAGGGGCGCAGCAAGGCAATCGTCCAAGTATGGGCTCCTGGTTGAGTTATGGATTAGGAAGCGAGAATAAAAACCTACCGGCATTTTGTGTGTTGTTATCAAGAGGAAAAGGAAATGGGCAAGGCGTTTATTCAAAACTTTGGACAAACGGGTTTCTTGACAGCATTCACCAGGGAGTACAATTCAGCAATAGCGATGAAAGGGTTTTGTATTTAAACAATCCCGAAGGTGCAGACAAGTTAGACAGAAGAAGAATGCTAGATGAATTGGCAAAACTGAATGCATTATCATTCCAGGAATTTGGTGATCCTGAAATAAAAACAAAAGTGGAACAGTATGAAATGGCGTATCGAATGCAAACTGCTGTACCGGAGCTTACAGATCTTTCAAAAGAATCGGATCAGATAATAAAAATGTATGGCCCGGAATGTTTGGTACCGGGCAGCTATGCTGCAAATTGTTTGCTGGCAAGAAAACTTTCAGAAGCAGGAGTGAGATTTGTTCAACTCTATCACCAGGGATGGGATCAGCATGGCAATCTTGTAGGTGAAATGCCGGGGCAAGCAAGAGATACGGATCGTGCATCAGCAGCATTGGTAATGGATCTTAAACAAAGAGGATTACTTGATGAAACATTGGTGATATGGGGCGGTGAATTCGGCAGAACAAATTATTGCCAGGGAGCATTGACAAAAGATAATTATGGTCGTGATCATCATCCAAGATGTTATAGTATTTGGATGGCGGGTGGCGGCATTAAACCTGGAATTTCTTATGGAGAAACAGATGAATTCGGATATAATATTGTAAAAGATCCCGTTCATATTAATGATTTTCATGCAACTGTTTTACACATGATGGGAATGAATCATGAAAAGCTTGTTTATAAACATCTTGGTCGTCGTTACCGCTTGACTGATGTTGCCGGCCAGGTAGTGAACGGAGTACTTGCATAAAAAAGCAGAATGAAATTATTCCAACGCATTTTATCCAATCTTAGTTTTTTTATCATCGTGATGCTTTTGTTTTTATTATTCTTTCAAAACAAAGTATCGCTTCCGCCATCATTACAGTCGGTAGGAAGGATGCATCCCTTGTTACTTCATTTACCGATCGGGCTTCTTGTTATCTCATTTATTTTATGGATCGGTAAAAAGAGTATTGAACCGGCATCTTTTCAAAAGATATTTATTCTTGTGTTACAGGTCACAGCATTTACTGCATCGCTTACTGCGTTAATGGGTTTTTTTCTATCGAGAGAAGGCGGATATGATGAGAATATTCTTTCAAAACATAAAATACTTGGGATCACAACAGCAATTTTATCATATATACTTTTATTGGTTTATCGATCTTATCCTGAAAAGAAATTTGTTTTTGGAACGACTATCACATTATCGCTTGCCGCAATGATCATTGGAAGTCATTTCGGTTCTAATCTTACACATGGCGAAGGATTTGTATGGCAGCCATTACAAAATGAAAAAAGCGAGGAGGAAAAAATTTCAGATAGCAGCTCTTTATTTACGGTCGCTATTCGACCTATTCTTAGATCAAAATGTTTTTCCTGTCATAATGAAAAGAAGTCGAAGGGGCGATTGATCCTGACGACAGAAGAAAAGATTTTGGAAGGCGGAAAGAACGGACCTGTTTGGATTTCAGGTGATGCGCTGAACAGCCACATTATTGAAAACATCAATTTACCTGAAGACGAGAAGAAACACATGCCACCAAAAGGCAAACCACAATTAAGCCAGGAGCAAATTGATCTTTTATTTGTATGGATAGAATCGGGGGCTGATATGAAAAAAATAATGAAGGATTATGCAGATGATGACACTGTAAAAATTCTGGCTGCAAAATTTATCCATTTACCAAAAGCAGAAACGGGAAAAACATATTCATTCGCAGCAGCACCTACTTCAACAATTCAAAAGCTGAGTGGCCCATTTTGTTCGGTATTTCCAATATCTCAAAATTCACCAGCGCTGCAAGCAGACTTTTTTGTCAGGGAAAAATTTGACAGGAAAAAACTTGAAGATCTTTTAAAAGTAAAGGAACAACTCGTTGTGCTTAACCTCGGCAATATGCCCGTTACAGATGCAGATATGAAAACGGTCAATCAATTTACAAATCTTGAAAAGTTAGTATTGAATAATTCATTGATCACAAACAACGCATTAGGCGAGATCAAAAAACTAAAGAGCCTTCAATCACTTTCACTTACAGGAACCCAAATAGATAAAAATGCAGCCCAATCATTTTCACAGTTCGATTCATTGAAAGAAGTTTTTATCTGGGACACAAAAATTTCAACAACCGAAGCAAAGGAATTACAAAAGCAAAACAAAAAGATAAGATTTGACCGGGGCTATATTCCAGATGAAAACGAAATACTTACACTGACACCGCCAAATGTAAAGAACGAAGAATTTATTTTAACAGCAAATGAAAAAATAGAGCTAGAACAAAAGATAGCTGGTACAACGATTCGATACACGGTCGATGGAACCGATCCAGACAGCACAACATCTCCCATATATAACGGACCTATTTCTGCTGACGGATTTACATTGATCAAAGCGAAAAGCATAAAGACGGGTTGGTATAGCAGCCCCATTACTTCATTTTCATTTTTTAAAAAAGGCATAAAACCATCGGGGGCAGAGTTGCTAAATAAACCGAATGAAAAATATAAAGGCAGTGGAGGCGTCACATTAATTGATGGTAAGAAAGGTTTGGCGGAGAATTTTAGCGACCCGGCATGGCTTGGGTACAGAGAAAAACCCTTTGCCGCAGGTTTCTATTTCGATACCGTGCAAACTATCAATAGCATTTCTATAAGTTATAATGAAAGTGTGCAATCGTATTTAATGCCACCTGCAGAAGTGGAAGTTTGGGCCGGGGAAAGCAAAGACAAATTAAAATTATTAAAGAAGGCAACTGTAGCACAACCAACAAAAGAAGAAAAGAATGTTGTCAGGGTTGAAGGAATGAAAGTTGATATTCCCCGATCAACATACAAGTATTATAAAATAGTTGCAAAGAATGTTTTGAAATTACCAACATGGCATCCGGGTAAAGGAGAAAAAGCCTGGATATTTATTGACGAAATATTTTTTAATTGATCAATATGAAACGAAAGGAGTTTATCCAGAACAGCAGCTTGCTTATAGCCGGCAGCATGATCTCAAGAGAAAAACTATTTGAGATCGTCGACGGCGAAATTGTTTATGGCCAGCATGAAAAAAGATATAAACTGGTAAAAGATTGGGTAAAGGCGGATGCAACAACTTTGCCTGTGAATGATTGTCATGAAATGGCACAGGATGCCAAAGGAAGAATTGTTTTATTAACGAATGAAATAAAAAACAATGTGATCTTTTTTAATAAAAAGGGAAAGCTGCTAAAGACGTGGGGCCATGATTTTCCCGGTGCACACGGCTTGACTCTTTGGGGAGATAAAGAACAATTTCTTTTTATAACCGATACTGCAAAAAATCAATTCTATAAAACAACGATCGACGGGAAAATTTTACAAACCTGGGATTACCCGGTTGAAACCGGTAAGTATCCCGAGGCAAAAAGATTTGTTCCAACGGAAACAACCATAACAAAAGAGGGAGAAATATATGTAGCGGATGGCTACGGCATGCAATACATCATGCACTATGATGAAAAAGGGAAACTCAAAAATGTTTTTGGCGGGAGAGGAAATGAAGAAAAAAACCTGGACAATGCACACGGCATCACTATCGATCATCGCACAACCCCCGAAACATTAATTATTACTGACAGAACCCGTTGTTGCTTTAAACGATTCTCAATGGCGGGAGAATATATAGAAACTATTTCTTTACCCGGCGCCTGTGTTTGTCGCCCAGTTATAAAAGGAAATTATTTATATGCAGCCGTTCTCCGCTCGCCAAATCTTGATACGACAGATTCAGGCTTTGTTATTATTCTTAATAAAGAAAATAAAGTCGTTTCAGTGCTTTGCGGATCTGAAGCGGCATATGAAAATGGTAAACTAAAGCCCTTTCATCAAACAGACAAGCTTTTCAAGCATCCACATGATGTGTTAGTGGATGACGAAGAGAATCTTTATGTATGCCAGTGGAGCTCGGGCAAAGTGTATCCTTATAAATTCAAGCCGGTAAAATAATTCTTATGATCATTCGCAAAGCAAAGAAAAAAGATATTGACAAGCTTTCGGTGTTATTTGACAAATACAGGATCTTTTATAAACAACAATCTGACATTGGCAATGCAAGATCTTTTTTAAAAAAGCGTATGAAAAGAAGAGAGTCGGTGGTCTTTGTTGCGGAAGAAAGAAAAGAATTAATTGGCTTCACACAGCTCTTCCCGATCTTTTCTTCCGTTAGTATGAAAAGAACCTGGTTGCTTAATGATCTTTATGTAAATGAAAAAGCAAGAGGAATTGGGGCCGCAACAAAATTGCTTGATGCGGCAAAAGAATTTGGAATAGAAACAAATTCAAAGTGGCTGATATTACAAACAGCAGCAGATAATTTTACTGCACAAAAAGTGTATGAGAAAAATGGTTGGGTAAAAGAAACAGACTTCCTCTATAGAAAAGATATTTAGAACCAACCGCGACGGCGAAATATCACTAACATCCAAATTGGAATGGCTAACATTACAAGAACTGCACCGAAGAATCCATAAGGATTATGTAGCCAGGGGATAGTATCAAAATTCATCCCGAATATACCACCGATAACCGTTGCCGGAGCCAATACGCAAGTCACTATTGCCATCACCTTCATCACCTCATTCATCTTTAAGTTTACATTGTTCAGGTATAGATCATGCATGTTGATCATCATATCACGATAGGTTTCACTCAAGTCGTTTGCCTGCACTATATGATCATAAACGTCCTTAAAATATTTTGTACTTCGATCATCAAGGAGATCACTGTCACTGCGAATAAAGCCATTGACAAGATCGCGGACCGGGACCATATTTCTTTTTAAAACGATCAACTCTTTACGAAGCTGGTTAATTTTTGCCAACGATCGCTGTGTGGAGCTTCTAACCACCTCTTCTTCTAAATCTTCTATTTGATCGCCGAGATTTTCCATTACAATAAAATAATGATCGACGATAAGATCGAGCATCATATAGCAGAGATAATCTGCACCGGCCTGTCGAAGACGGCTACTCGTTAATTTTAATTTTTCTCTCAATGAATTAAAAACGTCGCGGGTTGGATCTTCCTGGAAACTGAGTACAAAATTTTTCCCAAGTACAATGCTGATCTGTTCCTGTTCAACCGTGTTCTTCTGAGAATTATAATAGAGCATATTCAGGAGGCAAAAAAGGATATTGTCTATCTCGTCCATTTTTGGTCGCTGGTTGATACTCATAATGTCCTCCTGTATCAATGCATGTACACCAAAATAATTAGACAACGTTTCTACATCGGCTTTTCGAATGCCGTCTATATTGATCCATGTTATAGTGTGCCTGGATAAGAATTGAAAACATTCAGATACATCTTTCGCCTCATATACCTCCATAGTCTCGGCATTGTAATCATATATGGTGATCCTTATTTCCTTCGAATCTTCCCGGAGCGGAATTATTGTTGGATTTTGGCTTAATATTTCACGGGTACGCTTTGTTCCGAATAAATTTAGTGGAACGAGGTAACGAAGATATTTTTCCGGTTTAAGCTTGACGTTCATAACATTGGTAAGTTAGCAAAAGAAACCCATCAGTAAAATATTGGGAGGTTAAAAATAACGAATCGATTATTCTTTTTGTGAACCCAGTTATATTTGGCACTTTGAAATCAAATTAAAAATATGCCTTCTCAAAAACAGGAGTTTTCATTTCCCGGCCAAACAACAGAGCAGCTATTATTATTCGCTTATGGAGCTTTTTTAGAACTCGGCTGGACGCCAAAATATGCCGGTCCAAATGCAGTTATTGGATATACGCCACGCAGCTGGAATAAACATGATGATGAGGTAATAGTGGAAGTGACCGATGAAATAATGTCGGTTAAAAGCAGTCTAGTACACAACGAATCTTTTGATATGAGAGGCAAGAATAAAAAACATATCAAAGATTTCATGGAGGCATTTGAAAAAGTAAGATCATCAGAACCAAAACCAGAATGGGCAACGGCAATCGAATACTTACGAACACAAACAGTTCAAACGGTATCTGAGGAAGCAAAGCAGGCGGAAGAAATTAATAAAGTAATGAAGCTTTCAGGATCAAATTTGTATGCGACCTATGCCATTATAGGAATAAATGTTATTGTATTTATCCTGATGGCAATTAATGGAGCAGGAATTTTTACTCCAAATGCATTGGTACATATTGATTGGGGAAGTAATTATTCGCCACTCACATTATCCGGAGATTGGTGGAGGTTGTTCACTTGTATTTTTATTCATTTTGGTATTATTCATCTTGTAATGAACTCTTATGCATTATATATGGCGGGAGTATATCTTGAACCCATGCTTGGAAAAACTAAATATATAATTGCATATTTAGCAACAGGGGTTTTTGCCAGTCTTGCCAGTCTTTGGTGGCATAGCAATGGAGTAAATAGTGCCGGAGCTTCCGGCGCCATCTTTGGTTTGTATGGAATTTTTCTTGCTTTGCTTTTTACTAATCTTATTCCAAAACAAATGAGGTCATCATTATTGCAAAGTATTGGCGTCTTCGTTGTATTTAATTTGATCTATGGCACAAAGTCGGGCATTGATAATGCTGCACATATTGGCGGGTTATTAAGTGGATTGATCATTGGGTTTATTTTTTATCTATTGTTAAAAAAAGAAGATAAGGGGGTTAAAAGCAATCTTGCGCTATTAGCGATAATTGCTGTGGCAGCTTTGTCTGCATGGTTGTATCTAAGCAGCCCGGGAAATAAAATAGGACAGGAAAGACGTGAAGCAGAAATTAATTATTTAAAGGATGCAAAATTCCCTGACGGTGAAAAGTTTTATGAAAAATATAAAGAGTATGTGCAAAGCGATGAAAAGATAGTTAAGATGTTTAACGATGGGATAGATGCATATAAAGACTGGCTCACAGTAAACGAAGAAAGTATCAAACTGGAATTTGACAGAGCAACATCAGCTGTTACGGCAATGAAAAGCTACAATGTATCAGAGTCGGCAAAAAAAGCGATCAATTTGCTCGAACAATTATTGGATGCACGAAAAGAACAGGTTTCAATTATAAAACAACTTGCACAGGATGATAATCCGGCAAGCCAACTAAAACTGGCGGAAATAAGAAACAAACAGGCTGAAATATTGGCCGAGTTAAATAAGAAGGAAAACTAAATTATAAAGAGCTTTTTGCCCGTTCCAGGTCTTCCGGTGTGTCAATAGCAATATTGTTATAATCCGTTTCGGCCATTTTTATTTTAATACCATTTTCCAAATAACGAAGTTGTTCCAATTTTTCAATTTTTTCCAATGATGATTGTGGCCATTTTGTAAAACTCATCAACACATCTTTTTTATATGCATATACCCCTACATGCAAAAAATAATCAACATTCATTTTTTCATCTCTTTGATAAGGAACAATGCTTCTGCTGAAATAAAGAGCATAACCCAACTTATCAATAATAACTTTTACATTATTAGGACTAACGGCTTCCTCTTTTGAAATTCTTCTCATAAGTGAAGCAACCTGTATACTATCATCATTAAAAAGACGAACTAGTTTTTCAAGTGGTTCTTTTTTTATAAAAGGTTCATCACCCTGGACATTTACGATGACATCAATATTCATTTCTGTAATTGCTTCAGCAATTCTATCGCTGCCGCTCTCGTGTTCTTTTTTACTCATGATCACTTTGCCTCCGTTTTCTTTTATTTCTTTATAAATTATATCGCTGTCGGTTACAACAAAAACATCATTGAATAATCCTGTTGACACAGTATTATCATATACATGTCGAATGATCGTTTTATTTCCCAGCATCTTCATTAGCTTACCCGGAAAACGGGTGGCTGCGTAGCGGGCAGGAATTACGGCAACAATAATCATTGGGGAAAGTTAGTAAAAGCAATCAACCATCAAGTTTTTGAAATGGCTTTTTTAGCAATGCTACCAGGTCTTCGTCTTTTTCATTGGGATAATAACGGTCAAGACCATAGCGAATGCTTTTGGGATCAAGTGTTTTATAAGTTCCAAATAGCCTGTCCCAGATCGAAAAAACGCCACCATAGTTGCTATCGGTATAAGGCTGCTTCCAATGATGATGTACTTTATGCATATTAGGAGAGACTAGAACATAGCTCATGGATTTATCTAACCACTTTGGCAGAGAAATATTTGCATGAGTAACCCCTGTGAACACAGTTAATAGTGTTTGATAGATCATAATTCCATACATCGGGGCGCCACTTATAAAAATAGCAATTAAAAAAAATAGACCACGCCAAACGCTTTCCAGCGGGTGATGACGCAGGCCGCTTGTTACATCCACATTATTGTCGGCATGATGAATAATGTGCATACGCCAGAATAAAGGAACCTTGTGTTCCACAATATGAGAAAGCCAGGCGCCAAAAAAATCGAGGAGCAAAGCAGAAATGATGATAGTGCCAAGCACTGAAGCATTAAACCAGTGAACAAGACCGAACTTTTCTTTAAAAGCCCAATCAGAGAGAAAGACAATTAAAACACCAAAACCAGTATGAATGATAAGATGAAATGCGGTAAAAAAGAGATTGACACCTGCGTGCCGGGCCTTATTTTTTTTATACTTCAGCGGTAATAAAGGAATGGCTCCTTCGATGATCCATAAAATAAGCAAGCTCCCTACGATAAACGCCAGTCTTTCCAGGGGCCGTTGTTCAAGGGTATTGAAATATTCCTTTAAGGAATGCCACATGAGACTTATTTGATGAAAAGTTACACCAAAATATGTTAAGCAGGAGTGATTGTTTCATTACTATTTGCAAATTCGTTTCCGCAGTCAAAACAATGATTGACCTTGTCAACTGCCATAGCATAATCTCCAAGAAAAAAAGTAAGAATAGCACTGAACCAGTTTGCTGCTTTACGCGGAGTGCTCACTAGTTCAATGTTGTGACCTTTGCATTTTGGACATTCAATCGTCAGCTTACGGTTATTTTCAGCCTCCCTGAAAATCTCATAAGCACGACCAAAATCCTGTTTAGTAACAAGCAATTTTATTCCGCCAACCGCATTTGTCCAAATTGGATTTATAGTAACAGTATTCTCATCCTGCAACCAGCATTCAATATCTTCACTTTCCAAACGGGCCATTAATAAATGGGCATCTATGTAATTATTAAAAGATTGCAGAATGACAAAATCCATTCTATAAAAATAAAAAAGTCCAGCCTAAGGCGGGACTAAAAAGATATTTTATTTATTAAAATTATTGATTGAGCATTAGCGGCATAACAAGCATCATCAGCTCTTCATTATCTTCCTGCTCAGTAGGCTTTATTATTCCCGCTTTCGTTGGGGTGGAAAGTTCAATTTTTATATCGTCGCTATCTGCGGCGTTGAGCATTTCTATCAAAAATTTTGCATTGAAAGCGATCGCAAGATCTTCGCCATCATAACGACATTTCATCCTTTCATCACCTTCAAAGCTAAAATCAATATCCTGTGCAGTCAATTCAAGTTCACTACCAGCAATGCTAAGTACAACCTGGTTAGTGCTTTTATTACTAAAGATGGCAACACGACGCAAAGCTCCCTGGAAATCATTTTTATTAACCACCAATTTATAGGGGTTATCAGAAGGGATCACCACTTTATAATCAGGGAAGCGGGCATCGATCAGGCGGCAACTCATTTGCGTAGTGCCATGTTTTACAAAAAAGTGATTGCTATTATAGCTGATCGAAATTTCATCATCATTTGCCGGTAAGGCAGATTTTAAAAGCGTCAATGGTTTTTTAGGAACGATAAAGTTGTCGCTTTTCGGACAGCTTACATCTACTCTTTTATATTTTACCAAACGATGTGCATCGGTAGCCACGCATTGCATTCCTTTTTTATCCAATTCAAAAAACACACCTGTCATTGCGGGACGGAGATCATCATTGCTAACAGCAAACAGCGTTTTATTGATAGCGGTGATCAATGCCAGCGAAGTTGCTTTGAAAGAAGTGGTGTCATCAGCAGAAGGTTCTTTGGGGAAATTATCAGGGTTCTCCCCCATTACTTTATACTTTCCATTATCACTGGTGAGTTCAATACCAAAATTTTTATCGATATTAAATGTCAACGGCTGATCGGGGATGTTTTTCAAACTATCCAAAAGAATTTTTGCAGGAATACAAACCTTACCGCTATCCTTGGCCTCAATGTCCATTTGAATGCGCATCACGGTTTCAAGATCTGTAGCTACTACACTCAGTTTATTTTTTTCTACTTCAAACAAAAAATCTTCCAGGATCGGCAGTACAGTATTGGCATTAATAACACCAGATATATGCTGCAGTTGTTTCAATAAAGCCGAAGAGGAAACAATAAATTTCATCTTGCATTTGGTTTGAGGCGAAGCTAATGATTTTTGCATAATAGCCAACATTTATAAAAACACTGTGGATTATTAATTAGCAGCAGGATACGAGGCTTACATTTGAGCCCGGAAATAGAAAATGCTACCCAAAAAATCATTGACCAAAGAACAGGCGTACCAGAAGTTGAGGCATTATTGTGCCTACCAGGATCGCTGCCATAGTGAAGTAAAAACGAAAGCCTATTTACTTGGATTAAGAAAACCAGAGGTAGAAGAACTAACCTCAAGGCTGATCGAAGAAAATTGTCTTAATGAAGAGCGTTTTGCAAAAGCATTTGCAGGCGGTAAATTCAGAATAAAAAAATGGGGCAGGATAAAAATTAAAACTGAACTAAAGAATAAACAGATCAGTAATTATTGTATTGCTGCAGCAATGGATGAAATAGATGATCGTAAATACAAAGAAACGCTTCACAAGCTGGCAGTAAAAAGATGGAATTCTATAAAAGGAGAAGGAATAAACCTCTGTGTAAAAATGACAAAAACGAGGGATCATCTTTTGCTTAAAGGATACGAATCTGCACTTATAGCAATAGAAATTAAATCTCTTACAGAAAAACAAAAAGGCGCCGGTTAGCGCCTTTTATAAGAAAACAGATCTCTTTAAAATGGTTTTGGTGAAGCCTGCGATGCTCTTACCTGTTCAGCTGTTCTTCCACCGGGAGGGCAATTTTCTCTAAGAAATTTAGAATATAATTTGCCAAGGTGCTGAAAGGTTCCCTCACCTTCGCTGATGCCATGCGTACGATTTGGATAGCTCATCATCTGGAACATCTTTCCGTGTTTCACTAATTCATTTACCAGCTTTTCTATATTTTGGTAGTGTACATTATCATCACCTGTGCCATGCATGAATAATAAGTTTCCTTTCAAATTTTTAGCATAAGTTAATGCGGCCCCTTTTTCATAATCACTCATATTTTCCTGTGGAAGGCCCATATATCTTTCTGTATAAATGTTATCATACAACAAAGAGCTGGTAACAGGTGCGATCGAAATTCCTGTTTGATATTCATCCGGATATTGAAACATCAGGTTCAATGTTGATGAACCGCCTCCACTCCACCCCCACACTGCTACACGGGTTGTATCAATAAAATTCCATTTCATTACTTCCTTAGCACCGAGTGCCTGGTCTTTGATATTCAACTGGCCAATTTTCTTATAAATTGCTTTTCTCCATTCTCTTCCTTTCGGAGATGGTGTACCTCGGTTATCTAATGAAACCTGTACATATCCATCTGCAGCCATATCACCATCATATAAAAAATTACCGGCAGCACCATAGCTGTCATCAACGGTTGTAGATGCGGGTTCGCCATACACGTAAAAAACAACGGGATACTTTTTTGTGCTGTCAAAATCTTTAGGCAAAATGCGCCAACCATCCATTGTTACACCCTCTTCTGTTGTTACCTGGAAATAAGCGATATTACTTTTCTCTTTATTTTCTTTCTTTATCTTTTTCACCATATCATCACCCTCTTTAAAAGGTTTGTGATTGGGCAGGGTGATCCATTCAGCCATTGGCGGTGTGTAGTAATTTGAAAAACTATGACGGGCAAATTTTCCATTGGGCGAAATTTCATAAGTATGTGTTCCTTCTTCACCCGGAGGAGACATTCTTTCAGCAGGAGAGTTGCCGTCTAATTTTGCAGCATATAAAAAACGCTGTGTTGCATTTGATGGAGATGCATAAAAATAAACCAGCCCATTCTTCTCGTCAATGTTAAGCAGATCGATCACATCATAATTTCCCTTTGTGATCAATGTTTCTTTTTTTCCATCCTTACTTATACGGTATAAATGACGCCATCCATCTTTTTCACTGGTCCATATAAACTCATTTCCCCTTGAGATCCAATCCCAACCCCTTACCTCGCTCCTCCACTCACTGAGTGTTGCTACCCATGCTTTGTCAGTTTCTGTATAAATAACTTTTGCATCACCAGTATTGGTATTGCAAAGCATAAGCCTGGTTTCGTTTTGTTTGCGATTCAGTTGTTGTAATATAATTTCACCGGCATTGCTCCACTCCATTCGTATTAAATAGTTCTGATTTGGTTCACCAGGAACTTTCATCCACTTTGTTTGTCCGGTTGTAGTACTTACCACACCGATTCGTGCAGGCGAAGGGGGTTCTCCGACCTTTGGATATTCAACAGGAATTACTTTGCTATAAACCGAATCGGTCGTGTTCAGCATATAATAATCACGGATCTTGTTAGCATCGATCTGCCAGTAAGCGATGTTTTTACTGTCGGGACTCCAGCGAAAACCATCGCGACAGAAAAATTCTTCTTCGTACACCCAATCAAAAGTTCCGTTAATTAATTTCTTTGTTCCATTATCACTGGTAAGTTTTTTAATGGTGCCGGTTGCGAGGTCTTCCAAATAAATATTTCTTTCACTTACATAAGCTACTTTTTTATTATCAGGAGAAAATTTAGCAAACTGCAATGTTGCTATCGGTCTTCCTTTTCCCATTTGTTTCAGATCGCCGGTTGCTAAATTCAATAACCAATAGTCACCACGGGTAGGATAACGCCACACTTTTTGTGCATTTGTATAGATCAGGGCAAGTTTTCCATCCGCAGATAATTGAAAACTGCGGGGAACGATTGTATCACCATTTTTTGTGATCAATTGTTTTTGGCCGATGAAAACT
>DATDCP010000206.1:0-4359 GCA_036524255.1 Chitinophagaceae bacterium | reverse complement strand
CTTTCCCATATAAAAAAAGAGTCCCGCCTTAAGCGGGACCCTAATATGTCTTTCCTATCCTTTGATCGCTTTCAGCACACCAAGATACTGTCCATTTTTATTCAGAATATTTCCAGTACGGTCTACAAATAATCTTGTATTGGTATTATCATAGATCGTGAAAGGATATTGTGAATTATTTAGTTTGGCCAGCTTACCCACCGTATGCCAATTATTATTGATCATCCTGAGTACATTCGACCCGTCAGTCATATAGTATTTACTGTTTAAATTCTGATCGGATTTGAATAATACTTGTCCCAGGATATCGATCACGGTTTTTAAAACTGCCGATCCTGTCGATGCTCCGGTCCTGGTTGGGTACCTTGTTGTTCCCCCCGAAGTTTGTACAGGTCTTGTCGGTGGTGTTGTTTTCGCAACATCTCTTCCTGTCGTTTGTCCACCCGCACTCTTCCAGCCGTTTTCAATTGCTGCAAGCCGATTTGATCTTCCCGGATGAGTTGCTGTCGTGTTTTCACTTGCGATCAATTTCATGGTCGCTTGTGCGTCTTCCAGGCTTGCTCCCATTTTACGCAGAGCATAACCTGAGAATTCGTCAGCTTCCAGTTCGGTCGCAGGCTGGCTACCCTGACCTGAAACTGTATGACCTTTTAAATGATGTCCTACCTCATGTGCCAACACACTGATGGAAGCCCATTGGTTGCCGGTACGTCTGTCAAGTGCATTGATAAAATTCGGATTGTACAACACATATCTTTTTCCACCGTAGGCAACTGCGGCCGCATTCTGAACATTCGCCTGCCGGATCTCAAAATTTGCACTCAGCCCCACTGCATCGAGAATATTCTGGATGATCTGCTGACCCTCGGCTACGCTTGCAAAATTTGACACCGGTACTGACCAACCCGGATTATAGTTTACGGTATTGTGCGAACCAATCCGGACGTTTGATTGAGCGAAAATTTGAAAGGATAAGAAAAAAGTAAATAATGAGAGTAAAGATTTTTTCATTTGATTTCCTCCATGGATTTTTAGTTAAAGAACCATAGAGTTTCATAATGCATGCCGTTTTGTGTTAACAGCAGATGAGAGAAAATCTATTAACAGAATGTTTTTTTGATAGCGTTAAATGTTTTTTCCTGCATGCGCAGGACGTCTTCGATAACGAATAAGTTTTAACATCGATGCTTAGTCACAGATCAAGCATAACGAATCAAAATTTTTTTACATTCTTTATTGATTAGAAGAAAAGGGAACACTATTGACAATGGATCGAATTCTGGTATTCTTTCTTTTTCACAAAAAAGAAAGGACAAGCAGTTTGTATCAAGACAAAGCGAAGAAAGGAACTAAAGAATATTCTTTATTGATTTGAAGAAAGAAGGGACTCTACGGACAACAAGGGGCGGAGGAAGAATATATTTATAGCCTGCAACATTCATCAGCGATGAAAAAAACGATGGAAAAGATTTTGAGGAAATTTGAGATTTGACCTGACAGGTCAAATCTCAAATTTTATCGTTTTATCATCACGTTGCCGTGATCGTTTGCACTCTTAATGTATAACAAGATCTTGCATTATTCGCATTCCCTGTAGGATAAACTTTTGCATAATAAACACCTGGCTCAACGATCAATGAGATCGATTCATTTTTAGAGCCTTTATTTTGCGAGATACCAATTTGCGCCCCGCTGCTATTGAATACAGCAAGGTTATAGTTGGCAGGTAATGTCGTTAACCAAACATTGATCGTACCATATGAACTGATCGTGAATTTATAATGATCAATATCATTTACTGGAGCAATGGTTCCTTTTACATCCGTATTCACATTGATTGCTGCAGCGCCGCTGATAGAACCGTTTGTACTAACATCGTCAGCGCCGGGACAAGCTAATACAATTGGGGTGGTTGATCCTGATGTTGAAAATTGCGAAGTAGTGTAACCACTAGCTTCTGTGAGGCTACAATTCGTATATACTCTCCAATCATATGTTGTGTTCGCAGACAGAGAATATAAATTGACAGATAAGCCATAGGTACCAGAAGTTGCAACTATCCATGTACTGGAAGAAGTTGGTTTATACTGTACTGTATAAACAAGTGCCCCACTTACAGAACCCCAGTTCAAGGTGGCAGTGCTGGCTGCAATATTGGATGCAGAAAGACCGCCGGGAGCACTACAAGAGGCCGATGTACCCGCTGATTGTGTAGTTATCTCTGTTTGTAAATCGTTGCTGTTTGCAAGTTGCTCATTGGTTGAAATTTCTTTGTGGCAACTCACAATAACAGTTGTCATCGCCAATGCCAGCATCCATCCGAATTGTTTCATAATTTTTTAATTTTAAGTGTATATAAAGTAAAAATGAGAACACATTTTTGGGCCGGTTCGGTCAAAAATCTTAATTAACATTTCAGAGGGCTTTAAAATTCAACTGATGGGAATGAATCGACCAATAAGACGATAACATTGCTTATAACCATCAAAATTTGTAGGTAAAATTTTTTAATGATGAAAGGGATAGCTTTTAGATAGATAACCAGGATGCTACCACGTTTTGCAAGAACAATGCCACGATGATCTTATTATTAGATGCTGGATATCTTTTGCCTGTCATAACAACGATAGCTCTACTTCATTTCCTGTCCGCCCGGGGTCTTGCCCAATGATATTACAATGAAGGGAAATGATGGGGTAGATCCCGTGCTGGCGGAACACTACTGGTAACTACGAACGGAGAAACCAATCATTTCTTAATAATTTTACTGCAGCAAAGTGTAAATCAGTTATGCTTTAAATTATGAGAGTGCTGCTCCTTTTTGTTCTGGCTTACTGCTGCCGTCTGGATGCACAGGATAGTACTATTGTCATCAGGGCTGGAACAAGTTTTAAAGAATCAGTTTCAACAACGGACCTATATCAGTATCCACAATTTATCCATAGCAAAGTATTTTTAAAATCCGGAGATAGTACAGTGGCAAGGTTGAATTACAACAAGCTCTTTGATGAAATGCAGTTTATAGATTTTAAAAGCGACACACTTAGTATTGCAAATGCGGCCATGATCAGGTTAATTCTTATTAATAAGGATTTGTTTTACTATGACAATGGATACGTAAACCTGGTAAAAGACACTAATGGGATAAAACTTGCCGCAAAACAAACACTCCGAGTGGCAAGCAAAAATAAGATTGGCGCATATGATATGTCAAACCCTACATCCGCAATAGATAGTTATGGCACATTTGTCGACCAAAGAGGCGTTTACAACCTGGTTCCAAGGGCAGACATAATTCTGGTAAAAAAAACACAGTATTATTTTGGAGATAAATACAATCGGTTTGTTTTGGCTACCAGGAAAAACTTAATGGAGCAGTTTTCCAAACAAAGTAAAACACTGAATACATATTTAAAAGAAAATAACGTCGACCTTAACCGCAGGGAAGATCTTGAGAAATTACTCCAGTTCTTAGCAAGTTTATAGACATTATAGCTGACGTTGCCATTGAACCCCCAATCATTTTTTATTGCTCCTATATTTTTTAGACTGATTTCAATAAGCATTTTTGCCGGCTCCTTCGGAGCAGATGCTTAGTTACAAACTAAGCATAACGACTCAAGATTTTTTTAATATTCTTTATTGGTTTGAAGAATGAAAGAACACTACGGACAACGAGGCAGATGCTTAGTCACAGACTAAGCATAACGATTTCATTTTTTTATAAATATTCTTTATGGGTTTGAGAAAGAAGGAACACTACCAACAACGGAGAACAATTTCAATATTTATAAAATATTCCTTATTGATTTGAAGAAAAAGAAGGGACACTACGGACAATGGAGGAATTCCATGCCTTCATGAACAAAGTGATCTTCTTTCATTGAACAAACCTAAAGGTTCGTGTCTTCACGAACCTTTCTTACGCATCACTTATTTGTTATTCGATTTGTGTCGTCACTATAGATCATGAACCCCGAACTTACTGAACGATCAGGGTCTTTTTATTTAATTATTACATTCTACTTTCTCCTCGTCGATCCTGGTAGAAATTTCTCCATCGGAAGTAATGGTAACATGAAATTTATATTTAACAACAAAACTGATTCCCTGGCCTGCGAACCTCATTCGTTGAGTATAAGTTGCACTATACTGTCCCCCGTATTCGATCGTTCCAGTAACGGCTGCCTGGCTTCCCCCTATTGCTGTGAAGCCATCACCTGTGGAAAGGCCCACACCAGTTATTCCCTCCGTATGAACATGAAGGGTCGAAGTATATCTCTGATTGTTATACGTTTCCTGCCTAACTATTTTTACTGTGCCGGTCAGGCTTACATCTTCACCAGCCCCACCATTGGC
>DATDCP010000205.1:0-2376 GCA_036524255.1 Chitinophagaceae bacterium | reverse complement strand
CACTTCATTTCAATATGGGCTAAAGCCCACCCGTTAATGTTTTATTTAATAACCCCATCCGCCGCGGCGGATGGGGTTAAAGTAAGAACTATATCTTTTGGGCTTTAGCCCTAATATTAGTTTTAGAAATATGTAGATATTCCGACTTGAAAACCTGCAAGTTTTGATGGAGGATTTCCTAAGATATCATGTTGCCAGTTGTAGCGATAATTAAACCGTATCACTGTTTGTGCCCCGGGTCTCCAGCTGATAGCAGGCACAATTGAAAAAACATCATCCGCAATAGTTTCGCCAGTTGATTTAAAATTTCCTTTGTTCCAATCAACATATTCTAACCTCAAAGCAACATTTAACACCGCATCCTGGAAACCAAACATCGGTTTCTTTAATATTGGTTGTACAAGATCGATGTACCCACCTTGTTGCTTTTCGCCAAATTGTTCTGTATAAGAATCCGGCACATTCACATTTACCCATGCCCACTCAGCATTGATGGCGGTTTTAATTTTAGGGATGGTAGTATTAAAATCCAATGCCAATACATCGACCCTTCTTTTCACATCAAGCGTTAATCCATCGTCCTCGTATTTATTATACACCCCTCCCATATAAGAAACTCCCAGTTCACCGATCTTATTATTTCTTATTGCAATTTTGCTGGTAAATAATGGACTGCCATTAAAACTTTCTTCAAAACGGTCAGGATCTTCTTTTGTAGCAGGTAAAAAAGTTTTATTCTCTGTATTATTAATGATGAGATCATTGAAACCATTGGTGAAATAAGCTTCATAAGCAAAGGCCCAGTCCTTATTATATTTTTTTCCATATAACCCAAAACCTGCATTACTAAATGTAGCAGGCAGCATTTGTGTAGCAGCAATAGGACGATCAACAAATTCCCATTTAGGCCCATCATGATTTTGATTAAAAGCGCCAATAGGATTTAATACAATTCCACCACGAAGATTCAGAAGCGGGTTAAATTCAAAATCAACCGAGGCAAATTCAAGACTGATCTCTTTGGCGCCATCTTCAAATTCTATCTCACTCAAAAATTTTATCCTGTTGCTGATAGATGAAGAAACAAATAAACTCATTCTTCGCATCTGGAATTGATGCCCTTCTGTAACCCCATCTTCCTGCAGGTATTGATAATTGGCTTCTACATATCCTCCAAGTGCAACCGGCAATTTGCCTAACTGCAAAAAAGGCCTGTTGTATAATGCATCAATGTTCATTTTGTTCACTGATGTATCTTTCGGGATACGTTTTAGCAATGAAGGATCGATCTGTGTAAAAGCAGTTTCTGCAATGCAGGATATAAAAACTATCAGTAAATATTTTTTATTCATATTGCTCTCATGTCAATAAAAAGTTGATTGCTGGAAACGGTAACTGGAAAACTTCTTAACGATCTGTCAGCAGGCCCGGTTTTTACCGAACCTTTATTATCAAACTCACTGCCATGGGCTGTACATTGAAGCCTGTCACCAGATGCCTGCAATTCGGTCCCTTGATGGGTACATTTCATCCACAGGGCAGAATATTCATTGTCACTAACCCGATAAACACAAACAGGGTATTGTAAAGCATCATTTCGTACAATTATAAATGAACGGTATATCGTTTTTCCATTTTGCTTTGTTACAAATTCATTTGTATCTACAAACAAACCATCTTTTCCTAATGTGCCGCTGATGTATCGTGTGGGAGTACATGATGAGACCGCAGTTCCAATTATAGTTGCAGATAAACAGGCTGTACAGCTATTCTTTATAAATTCTCTTCTATCCATTTTAATTAAAGCGATTCAAGGAATTTGAGAAGCTTTGCTTTGTCAGTAGCTGTAAGCTGTTGAAAATTGTTTTTACTTTGTTCAGCTTCGCCTCCATGCATTAATATGGCTTGTTCAATAGATTCGGCCCTTCCATCATGCATTAAAAAATATTGGCCGCCTTGCGAATTTTTAGATAAACCCAGCCCCCACAATGCCGGAGTACGCCATTCTCCGGGCAATGCGGTACCTTCTGTATACCCATCATTAAGTCCTGGCCCCATATCATGCAAAAGCAGATCAGTGTAAGGGAAAAAAGTTTTATTTGACAATGGCGCTATTGGAGAAAAGCTGGTTTGTAATTCTGGTATATGACATTTACCGCAGGAGATATTTATAAACACCTGTCGTCCTGCAACGACATCAGCATCGTTATTATTTCTTTGAATTGGCGCCTTTAAAGTTTGAAGATAAAATACTACATCTAATGCAGTTTGATTTGTGATCTCAGGATCAACTTCAAGAGCAGTGTATGTACTATAATGTTCATAAGTTGAATTCACACCCATATCCTGGTTATATGCATTCACTGTTTGCTGCAA
>DATDCP010000204.1:0-2109 GCA_036524255.1 Chitinophagaceae bacterium | reverse complement strand
TTTTGCAGCGAGTGCCTCAGCAACTTCCCATCCTTCATTTCCCATGGAGAGCCATCGAAAACCTCCACCGGGTGCAACGATCACGACTGCACCGTTCGCCGTTCCCGGTTTCGGAAAAAAAGGAGTAAGAGTGGCAGCAGTAATATTGCGGGCCATCGGATCACCCCATTGCCTGAACCATGTTTCAGAAGCTGGTTGATCTTTAACGCCACCTGTATTGAGTGGGATCGCATTTGGCTCAGCAGGAGTAGCGAGCGGATATATAGTTCCGTCTTGTGCGACTGTGAATTCAGCAAAGAGTATTGAACAAATCAAAAAGATTTTTTTGGATAAATTTTTAAAAGTACATGACATAGTTAAGTTGATTTTGATTTTCAATTTTGTTGCCGTCCTTTTGTAATGATTATAATTTCTGAACATCAGATATCGGATGTCAACTTATAGTTTGAGTGAGATCAAAGGTTTATTGCCTTCGATCTTCTGCAATATAATCCGCTATCCTTTTGCAAACTTCTATAATTCAACACTGGGAAATTTTGTATTTAATTATTCCGTCCGCCCGGGGTCTTGCCCCACAACAACTACAATATAGATGAATGAAGAGGGCAGACCCCGGGGTTTAGTTATCATATCTTTCTTTCATACTTCTTCGCAGCAACAATAAAATTGAAACGCATTTATTTATTCTTTACTTACAATTGTAAATCATTAACTTTCTCAACAAAAACTTGCGTAAAGCTGCGAGTTAGCCGTCATTTCAAAGCAACATTAGATCCCGAAAAAATGAAAAATATTAAAAAGTATTTCCTCGAATACCTGCTTATTATAACTACAATCTTATTAACTGTCTCAGGTTTTTGGAATATCTTTTTTGGAGCTGATGCAAAACCCAATCCCTACCAAATCATTCACTTTATAATCAATTTCAGTTGGTTGTTTTTGATGCTGTACCAGCTCAGCCTTATCGGGAATAACCAAGCCATAAAACACAAACGGGTTGGACTCTCCATTTTGTTTTTTGGCCCTTTATTAGTTGCCCAAGCTGTTGTATTAGCCATTCACTCAGCTCACAGAAATCTGGGTTCTGCTGAGGGAGATTTTATGATTGTCCAAAATACATCAGCACCGCTAGAAATAGGACTAATCATTTTATTGGCATTTATCCTGAGAAAAAGAAGAAAAATACACGCAGCCTTTCTCATAGGTACTGTAGTATTAATGTTGGGTATAAGTATTTTCTTTTTGCTGCTTGCCGTTGCTCCGGAGCTAATTGGCTATGGAATGTATATCACTTTATTTGTAGGCTTTCTATTTTTCCTGAAAGACAGAAGGAATGGATGGCCGACATTGCTATCCAGTTCATTTTTCATCCTAAATGATTTTATTTTCTCAATCCTTAATAAGTACGACCTTATTCGGCCCCTGACTGATTTTGTAGGGTCTCGCAACCAACTTATCGCTTTTTTCGTGAGTTTCATTGTTCTTTTGTTTTTATTGATAGCTACTGGAATAACAAATAAAAGGCGTGTGGCTGCTGTAAGGTGAAACTACCGCAAACAATGGATTGGCAGTAATTTTGAATCACACTATGACGAAAGAAGAATTCAAAATATCAGCCTTGGTTCGTGTCCGTAAAAAATAAGACGCCCCGATGCCCGCATTGCATTCGCAATGCCTCCACGCATCGGAACGAATATCATGATGGTGATGCGTGAAGACACGCGTCACGGCATTGGGAGTTTAGTTACAATAATTGTTGTCCTGGTAGCAGCATCTTCTTCCATAGTTCTTTGTAGCACCAAACCCTGCCTGCCGGCAAACAGGATAGGCAGGTTCGTGGAGGTTTGCATAAGTACAGAACCAGGATATCAGACGCATAAAAAAATGAAGTAACTTTTCATACTGAATGATTGTACTTCGGAGGATTAGCAGAATTACAATCGGTAAAAACATGGTTTTCAGCTTTTGTTAGAAATGGGGTGAGTTTTCCATCTGTATGTTTAATCTATTGCTGCTTATGAAGAAAATGTTGTTTCCTTTTCTGTTTTCGCTTTTTACCTCCTATATATCCGCCCAGGTAAGCATTAAGACCTTCGATAATATTGACAG
>DATDCP010000203.1:0-8164 GCA_036524255.1 Chitinophagaceae bacterium | reverse complement strand
TTGGCCACCAGCGAAAACCTTGAAGACGAGCTGCAGCTAAACGAAGTTCATCATCATTGTCAAAAATGGATTCGGGGGTCCATACTTCTGCCGGTGTGCCACTCCAGCTTGCATTGATCAATCCAACCGGTACATTCAGATTCTTATTAATTTTTTTTCCAAAGAAATAACCAACTGCGCTGAAAGATCGAAGAGAATTTGAATCACAAACTTTCCATTCTGCCTGCACATCATCTTGTGGGTGATTGGCGGTTGTTTTTGGGATATTGAAAAACCGAATATTTGTATTATAACAAGTGGGCAGTTCATCTCCAATGTCTTTTAACCCATTCAAATAACTCCGTTCCATATTTGATTGTCCTGAACAAACCCAAACTTCTCCGATCATAACATCATTCAAGACAATTGTGGTATACCCTTTTAGTGTAATGGTATAGGGACCACCAGCTGTTGGTGTCTTTACTTTTATTTTCCAGTTTGCACGATTATTTACAGCTGTAGTATCAGTTTTTCCATTCCAACTTGAGGTCACTAAAATTCTTTCACCAGGAGTTCCCCAACCCCATAAGCTGGACGAATCGTTTTGCTGGAGCACCATGCCTGAAGAAATAATTGCAGGTAATCTTAATTGGGCCTCCGACTGCGAGGAAAGAATTAAAAAAATTATTGCAGATAGCGAGAGGATCCTCATTCTAGTCCGGTTTTGTGGACTTTAAATGTAACGATTTTATCAGTTTGTTAGAAAAACAGTTTAGGATCTGTAGCTGGCTTTTTTGAGGATGTTCTAACTAAAAGTACATAATTGCTAATTTAAAACAGATCAACCATATTTAACCTTAACCCCTAAATTGAAACATTTAACTGTTTCAATTTTGAGAGAAAGTTTCGGCGTTGTGTGCCGGTATTATTAGTGCGAGGAAAATTATATCAGCAATCATTTTGATTGTTATTTTTTTAAGATCAATTGTAAATCCTTTTCATTACTTGAAACACCGATCCATTGACTGAATGCAGGGATTGTGTTTGTGTCATCCTTGTCATTGCCGGGATTATTTTTTGCGTTAAACTCTTCAAGTTCTTTCAAATATTTTTCTGTTTCTACTTTTCCAAGTGTTACAAGACTTCCGCCATCTTCAAAATAATAGTGAGTGGCAATAAATCTTTTTACATGGAGTCTTGTTTCTTTTGGTAAAAAATTTTGAAGCTTCCAGAAACTTCTGCTTCCTGACTTTTTTATTGCATTTAACACAGGGCCCGGGCCACTGTTATAAGCTGCGACTACTAAAAGCCAATCTTCAAAATATCCATACAGCCAGGTTAAGTACTTTGCTGCAGCCACGGTGCTTTTCCACATGTGCTGTCGTTCATCATACTTTGCAGTGATCTTTAATCCTAATGTTTTTGCTGTACCTGGCATAAATTGCCAAACACCAACTGCACCAACACCAGACTTCGCATTTGTTTTGAGTTTAGATTCTATGATCGCCAGGTATTTTAATTCAAGAGGGATCTGGTATTGAGTAAAGACCTTATCAATGGTTTTTAAATAACCACTTTTGGTCAGTTTTATATTTTCAAATAATTCGTCAAAGTCTTCAGCATAATCCTGTACAAACTTTCCCATTGACTGGTGTAAGGGAACGCCTGGAATTGATAAAACGGATTTTCCTGTTATTGACAAAAGAATAGAGTCATTATAT
The DNA here is from genome assembly GCA_036524255.1 of Chitinophagaceae bacterium. Taxonomy (GTDB): domain Bacteria; phylum Bacteroidota; class Bacteroidia; order Chitinophagales; family Chitinophagaceae; genus VBAS01. The sequence goes on along the minus strand of DATDCP010000203.1, from coordinate 6,464 downwards.
GCAGGATCATTCGGAGTAAGAGGATTTATTCCACCATTTGATCTCAGAACAAACATGAAAAATAATACCAGAAAAGATACGGTCTTAATTTGTTTCTTGTTCAACATCGTTTTAAGTTTTTAGGTAAAACAATGCCGACCCAAGGTGTTGGATTTCTAACTCGAAAAATTAATCACAGGAGTATCGGAGTAAAAGGGTTGTTAAAAAAATTCCGGGGGTACGGTTATTTGGCTTTTCATTTCCGGAACGGGAAAGGTTGCCATAGGAAATTGATTGAACGAACCAAAAATAGAAACCACAATCCGGATCGCATAACATAATGCAATAGGAAATGCACTATCAAAAATTTAATTCAATGATTCTCATTGATGTTTTTTTACTCGTGTTGTTAAAAAACGAATAAATACGTGAATAAAATGATGATTTTTTTAATGTTTTTTGGAATAACCCTGATTGGCAATAATGATGCCGCTTTAAAAGGGCATTTTCATAATTTTTTTATTTATGATAGTTCTGCAATTTTGAGAATCAAAATCAGAAAATGGTTCAACCTAAAAAAGCTGCGATCGGATTTATTTTTATAACCCTGTTAATTGATGTAATGGGCTGGGGATTGATCATACCAGTGATGCCCAAATTAATTGCTCAATTAAAACATATTGAAATAAATGATGCCAGTGCTTATGGTGCGTGGTTACTTTTTGCTTATGCCTTTATACAATTCCTTTGTGCTCCTCTTATAGGAAATCTTAGCGATCAATTTGGTCGCCGCCCGATCTTATTATGCTCCTTATTAGGCTTCGGTATCGATTATATTTTTCTTGCGTTAGCTCCAAGTTATGGCTGGTTATTTATCGGTCGCATTATTGCAGGTTTTACCGGTGCAAGTTTTACTACTGCTGCTGCTTATATTGCAGATATTAGTACTGCGGAAACGAGAGCAAAAAATTTTGGAATGATTGGTGCAGCTTTTGGATTAGGGTTTATTATTGGTCCTGCATTAGGCGGCTTACTGGCTGGGTTAGGTATTAGGGCACCTTTCTATGCTGCAGCAGGCCTTTGTTTATTGAATTTTCTTTATGGATATTTTGTTTTACCTGAGTCTTTGGATAAAGAGCATCGGCGAGCATTTGACTGGAAAAAAGCTAACCCAATTGGTTCGCTAAGATTTTTAAGAAAGGCTCCAGCCATTGCCGGGTTGGCTCTTTGTTACTTCCTGATCTATCTGGCTGCAATGTCAGTTCAGGGAAATTGGAATTTTTTTACAATGTATCGTTTTCAATGGACAGAAAAATTGGTAGGTATTTCACTAGCTGTTGTCGGTTTATTAGTAGGAATTGTTCAGGCGGGCCTAACAAGAGTTGTAAACCCGAAACTGGGCAACGAAAAAAGTATTTATATCGGGCTCTTATTATATACGTTAGGACTTGTCTTATTTGCCTTTGCTACACAAGGATGGATGATGTTTGTTTTTTTGATTCCTTATTGCCTGGGAGGAATTGCTGGTCCGGCATTACAAGCAACGATGGCTGGACATGTTAAGCAAAATGAACAAGGTGCTTTGCAAGGAGCATTAACAAGTCTTATGAGTCTCACGACGATCATCGGTCCACTGATCATGAATAACCTGTTTACTTATTTCACACATAAAAATGCTCCGTTTTATTTTCCTGGCGCATCATTCTTTTTGGGAGCTCTTTTTATGTTGGGAAGCACAGTGATCAGCTATTCAGTTTTTAGAAAAGAAAAACATCAGCTACAGGGAATTTAGATAATACTAAACAAGATGTTTCTTAATATACTCATCTACCGAAAACTCTCCCCCGCCTTCAAAAAGAAAAAAGACAAGTAAGACAAGCACAAGCATCGAGAACACTAATTCTGAACCTGGAGTAAAGATTCCCATGGATAAATTAATGATCACCGCTCCAATAAGAATTGGAATTTGTATCAATGCGGATAACCTTGTAAACAATCCTATTGTGATCATAAAGCCACAGAGCAAATGTATCCATGTAATTACCAGTGCGATCCAGTCTGGCAAAAAACCAAAACTACTTCCTGCTAACAAGGCTTTTAACGACATAATATCACTGATAAAAGAAATGCCTTTGGAGACAAGAGCAATACCAAGAGCAGCACGAAGTAATAATAATAATTTTGGGTGAGTGGTGCTCCATTTGTCAAGTTGGTGTAAAATAGCCATAAAAGTTTTTTAAAAGAGCAAGGTTAATGACTATAGAAGGTACACCAAAATTATACCGGAAACCAAATATATTTTTTCACTATTGTTGTAACATCTTCTGTATTACCATATAACTTAAAACAATAAGGAGGAGAATTATAAAGATGGCAATATAAAGCCAGGGCTGATCTTTAAAACGAAACTTTTCTCTTTTTTTCTTTTTCTTTTCAAGCTTTTTATGAAGATCACGATTAAGTTGTTCTACAAGTGAAGATATTTTTTCTTTATTTTTTATTTCCTGTAAACCGTCCATTGCATCATCCGTAAAGTTTGTAGCCATCATTTTCTTTTCCACTTCATGCCGCTGTTCATCCGATAACCTGCCTTCCAGGTATTTTAATAATGTTTCCTGGTCCACTTCTGATGAAAGATGAGATAATATGTCTTTTAACTTGTCTGACATTTAACCATTCATTTTTTTCTCAATTAAGATCCTCATGTTGCGTTTTCCGTTTTGTATGTGACTTTTTACCTGCATCATGCTATAGCCGGTTTGTTCTGTTATTTGCTGATAGCTTTTCTTTTCCATGTAAAACAAAGTTACACATACTTGCTGGTCAGCATTTAATTCTTTCAATGCTTCGCCCATATACTCGTATGTCTTTTCATTCAACAGTAAACTTTCTTTATCTGTTTCATCAGTTTCTGCAGGAATGTTCTCTTTTACTTCGATTGTATTTTTACCAGGCTTGTCTCTCAGTTGCATCAGGCAATGATTTTTTGCCACCATGTATATCCAGCTTTTAAAATATTCAACCCGGTATTTTTGCAGTTCTGTTATTGCTTTAAGGAAAATTTGTTGTACACTATCTCTTGCTAATTCTTCATTCTTTAAATATTTCATGCAAACACCCAATAATAATAAAGTATAGCGTTCCAATAAAATGCCGAGCCACTGGTTATCGCGGTCAGCATAAAATCTTTCGAGTAGCTCCTGGTCGCTGATATGTTTGTTTAGTTTTGGGTTCACGCGATGAAAATAGCTAATTTCATTTTCTATGATGCGGGAAAAGAAAAATTTCACAATAAGTTCTAAAGCTCACCCGGACTAACAACATAAATAGCAGCATTTTCTTTTACTTTAAACCGGATAGTAATAGTAAATGCATATTGATTGGAACCAGGTAGAATGCCCCATGCGATCGTAACAGGTGCAATTAAATAAGGAGAAACAAAATAATTATATACTTTGACCGTGAGACTACCATCTTTTTCTTTAAAACTATTAGAAGTATTACTTGAGAAACGACCTGCCTGGATATTATGAAATCGCTTAAACTCTTTTTCAACCAATTTGCTGTTTATTTCACCACTATCACTTATAGCCAGCAACTGTAAATTCATGATGGTGTCTAGTGTTTTCAATGAATCAGTATGAATGATCTCCTCTTCTGCAACAATAAGTCTTAACTCTTTTGGAATAAATCGAAACGGGTTAAAGTTTTTATAAGTACCGGTTATAAAAAAAAAGGATGTGTCTGTACGCCGACCATATGTTTCTATGGTAAACCAGGGATCTTGCTGAAGTGAAGCAATAAAATTGCTAAACTTCATATCGAAAGGATGAGTACGGAAATAATTTTTTAATGTTGATTGTATTGGGTTTTGCGAGTAACCCGTGTTAACGATCAATATAAATAAGAGGAATAAAATTTTTTTCATTAGAAAAAGCCTTTCACCCATTTAATGAATAAGGCATCCCAACCTAACATTTTTATAGCAGTATAAAAAAGTATGATTGCAAAAATTTTCTTAAGTGTATCTGTAGGCAACGAAATAGCAAGCTTGCTGCCGAAATAAGCACCAGCCACAAAGCCCACGGCTAAGAGGCCTATAACTTTCAGATCCATCGGCGTTCCCATTTTTTTACATTGATCGTAATAATACAAAGACGCGATTATCACTACTGGTAGAGTAAGTACTCCCAGCGATGTTCCTTGCGCCTGGTGCTGGTTATAGTTCAGAAAAAATATCAATGCAGGAACCATGATAATGCCTCCGCCAACACCAACCAGCCCGCTGAGCATGCCAGCGGCGAGGCCGATTATCAATACGGTTAGAATGATTTGTATTGTCATTTTCTGTTGTATAATATTTTGATTGAGTGATTGCATAAAATTAGTTGCCACTTTTGTCTTTGTAATTTTGTTTGTAAAAGGCAATTGCATCGTCAATTACTTTGATAGCCGTTTCTTTATCCTGGAAATTGTCAATTACGACTTTTTTATTTTCCAGCACCTTGTACTGTTCAAAAAAATTCCTGAGTTCAGTAATGATATGTGGTGGAAATTCTTTTACAGACTTAATATGATTAACTGATGGGTCTTTTGCTGCTACAGCAATGATCTTATCATCTACCTGCCCCTGGTCCATCATTTGCATATTGCCTATCACATTTGCTTCAACAAGGCAAAGCGGTTGTATTGCCTGTGAACAGAATACGAGAATATCAAGTGGATCGCCATCCTGTCCGAGAGTCTGCGGAATAAATCCATAATTGATTGGATAATGAAAAGATGAATAAATGACCCGATCGAGTTTTAAAAGACCAGTCGGCTTATCTACTTCATATTTTGCACGGCTTCCCTGTGAAATTTCAATAACTGCATTTACGGCTAATGGTGCATTGTCACCATAATGGGCGCCGTGCCATGGATGATAGACAGTAAGCATATAAAAGTTATTTAACGATGCGAATTCCTATAAATGTAGCCAGTAACCCGCCAACAACACTGGCGGTTAAATAAATAACAAATAAAAGAATCCTGTTTTCTTTTAATAACCCGATTCCTTCCAATGTAAATGCCGAGAACGTAGTGAATCCACCGCAAAAACCTGTCATTAATAACAACTTCATTTCTTCATTCCATGTTAGTGAACGGCTAACCATCCCCCATAAAATGCCGATCAGAAAACAACCTGCAATGTTTACCAGCAAAGTCCCAGCTGGAAATGTAGCAGCGGTTTGCACCTGGAAAAATTTTTGTACCGCATAACGCAACATACTGCCCACAGCTCCACCCAATCCAACTATCAAAAAATTTTTGATCATTGAGGAATTGAATCTTTTGGTTGAAAAGTAAAATTCAGATCAATAAACCACTGACCGTTCAACTTCACTATTTTTAATGAATCTGGTTTGTTTTTATACGAATTTGAATAATGCACAATAGTTGTTGAGTCATTTACTTCATGCGTTTCTTTCAGAAAACGAATACTTGCTGTTTTATATGCCTTTTTATCTTCAGGGGGGAGGCTATTATTGTAGTCTTTTTCATAAATGTCTATCATCTGGTGATTGGTGGAATCTTTGACTAAGTAAGTTCTTGCTTTTTTATAATCGCCATCCAATGCTGCACGAAGAAATTTACTGGCGGCATCCATCCCGTTTGCTGGTTTTATTTCTTCTTCTTTGGCTGAATTGTTACATGCTGATAAAAGCAATATCAATAAAGGCGTGAGTTGGATCAGTTTTTTCATTAATGCAATGTACTAAAAACCTTTAAGTAGTCAGTTTGGGCATCACAAGTATTAAACAAAGCACCCTCTCCAAAAGGAAAGGGTGGTATAGGTTAATAGCTGAATAAAATTGTTGAGGTATCCCGATAATTATCGGGACGACGCAATTGCTCAATGATGAAAAGAACGATGAACGGAGCGTCGCAAGGGACGTTGATCATAGCACAAATGCTGGCTACATAAACTTATTTTATTTCACCACGATTCTCTTCTTCCTTTCTTTCTTTATCGTAAGCCCTCAGAATTGATTTCACCAGGCGGTGACGTACCACGTCATCTTCATCCAATTCAATATGAGCAATGCCATCAATGTTTTTCAAAATGCGGGAAGCTTTTTGTAAGCCGCTCCGTTGATTCCTAGGTAAGTCAACCTGTGTAATATCACCGGTGATGATCGCTTTTGCATTGGCGCCAATACGAGTCAGGAACATTTTCAATTGCAGGTCAGTGGAGTTTTGCGCTTCATCCAAAATGATGAACGCATTATCAAGCGTACGACCACGCATATAAGCAAGAGGAGCGATCTCGATCGTTCTTGTACTCATATAATAACCGAGCTTGTCAGCAGGTATCATATCATCCAATGCATCATACAAGGGACGCAGATATGGATCGATCTTTTCTTTCAGATCACCGGGAAGAAAACCAAGATTTTCACCTGCCTCAACTGCGGGACGTGTAAGAATTATCTTCTTCACTG
>DATDCP010000202.1:0-3310 GCA_036524255.1 Chitinophagaceae bacterium | reverse complement strand
TCTTTCGCTGCTGGTTGGCTTGTTTAGCCTGAAGACCATTGCAAATGCACAAGAAAAAAGATTTGAGTACATCATTAAAAGAAACGGAGATATAGTGGGTAACATCCATTTTACGCATGGTATTGCCGGTAACAGAACAGTGCTCACCATGGAATCTGAAGTAAATAGTCGCTTCATTTTCAATTTCAAAGCAAAAACAAAAGAAGAGACAATATATGATAAAGGGATCATGACATGGTCATCGATCTTTCGCAAACTAAATGGTAATGTAAAAGTTGATAAAAAGACCAGGGCCAATGGTAACAATTATACAGTGTATAAAGGAACCAAAACAGAAACGCTGAATAATTACCCCATCCGTTATAACATGTTGAGTGTTTACATAAGCGAGCCGGTAAATATTACAAAGGTTTACTCAGATAATTTTCAACAGCACATCGACATTCAAAAAATTGCTGATCATCATTACAAAATAAAATTCCCTGACGGTAATTACAATGAATACTTCTATACAAACGGTGTATGCTCAAAAATAGAGATCCACCATCGTTTGTACAACGCATCTATTGAATTGAGATCTTAATTTATATCTATCATTTAAAAAATACTGTTTGAAGATAAGGTCATCAATTAAAAAATAAGAAGCTAACAAGTAAAAGGACTTAATACAATGCTAAACATAAACACGATAGGAACGCTGGTACTGGTATTATTAACAATGATCGAACTACTGATAAGTTTTTTACACAGAGAAGAAAACAGATTAAAAGACATGTTAGCTAATTTATGCCTGGGCTTATTAGTAATACTGACAGGTTTTTTTATGAAGGCATTGGCGCTGACAGTGTACACAATGGTTTATTCGGTAGCAATTATAAAACCAGCTCCCACATTTCTTTTATGGGTTGCAGCATTCTTTCTATGTGACCTTGTTCTTTATGTATATCATTTGTTAGGTCATAAAACACGGCTGCTATGGGCTGCACACGTTGCGCATCATTCATCCTTACATTATAATTTATCTGTTGGGTTCCGGATAAATTTCATTCACCTGTTCTATCGTTTCCTTTTTTGGGCGCCACTTTGTTTGGTTGGCATAACTCCGGAGATGATCCTTTTACTTGAATCATTAACAGCTATCTGGAACTTTTTGATACATACGGAAAAAATAAAGAAGCTTGGTTTCCTTGACAGAATATTTAATACACCATCCAATCACCGCGTACATCATGCAAGCAATCCTGAATACCTTGATAAAAATCTTGGCGGAATACTGATAATATTTGACCGCATATTTGGCACTTATATCAAAGAAACTATTCCTCCTGTTTATGGTATCACACATAACATCCATTCACACAATCCCAAAGACGTTTTATTCCATGAATATAAAAATGTAGCCAGGGAAATTTCAAGAATCAAAGGATTGAAAAACAAGATTCGTTTTCTCTTTTCCAAACCCGGTGACAACATTATTGATCTCAAAAAAGTTGACGCTGATAAAGATGCACGAACCAAAATATATTATTCACCACTAAATAAAGCTATATGATATTTTACCTGTTAGGCATGCTTAGCTATTATAAACTGGCCAATAAGTCAGCGCCGGCAAGTATATGCCTCCTGTTTTTTGCTGTGATAACAGTACCGCCAGCAGCAACTCTTTTCTTTTTCATAAATAATCATTGGACATTCCAGGTAATTGCATTTGCAGGAGGTTTTTTCTGCTGGACATTTATTGAATATTTCATTCACAGGTTTATGATGCATGGAAAAGAAAAAACAGAATATCATAAGACTCTTCATTTTCATCATCATGTTAAGGGTACCATTTTTACGACCGATGTAAAAAGGATAATTTATTCTTTAGGAGCACTAACTCTTACTTGCTTCAGTGTCTTCTTCAGTAGTTATATATTCCTTCCTGCCGGAATAGCAACTGGCCTGGCATTATATAGTTATATGCATGTGCTATTACATACACGTTGGGCAGCAAAATGGATCCCAAGTCTTCAGAAATTTCATATGCAGCACCATTTCGGTCAGACAGAAAAATGCTTTGGAGTAACTAATACATGGTGGGATAGAATTTTCAATACAACAGGTAAAGCAGATAAGATCGCCAGCTCAAAATCCATTGAGCTTTATTTCGGAGAAAAGAGTAATCATAATTTAATCACGCACAAACAAGCAGTATGAAATTCAAATCAAAAAATGATTCTGATTTCTTTTCAGAACTCATATCAAAAGTTGATGTCTATATGGAAAAGAAAGGCGGCAACCGCTTTGCTGATAGCAGTATTTACATGAAAGGTGGTTTTCTTATTGTGCTTTATTTGAGTAGCTATATTCTTTTACTCAGTCGAAGTCTGAATACGGGTCTGTCAATTTTACTAGTAATGATCATGGGTCTTGCGGGAGTAATGGTTGTCTTTAATATTGTTCATGATGCATCACATAACGTTCTTTTCAAAAACAGATCATTAAACAAAGCTGCCGCCTATTTCGGCGACCTGATGGGGATGAATTCTTATATCTGGAATATCAGGCACAATATCCAGCATCACACATTTACCAATGTGGCGGGCGGTGATGTATTATTGGACAGCATTCCATTTATCCGCGTCTGTTCTCAACAGAAAAAATTACCGATGCATAAATACCAGGTATGGTATGTGCCATTTTTATATATGTTCTACTCTATTTTCTGGGTCTTCTTTATTGACATTAACATGTTCCGGCAAAAACAAATGGGCAATTATAAAAATATGAGCCATTCATGGCAGGAATGGACGAAACTTATTTTCTTCAAATCATTTTATCTTTTTTACATGATCGTTTTTCCTGCATGGATAATCAATATTCCATTATCAACTGTGCTTGCGGGTTTTCTTATCTATCATATGGTAGCCGGTATTTTATTATCAACAGTTGTTGTCTTAGGTCATTGTGTGGAAGGTGCTGAATATACCGCTCCTGATGAAAACGGGATCATTCAAAATTCATTTTTGCAACATGAATGGAATGCCACTTATGATTGCAGTACAAATTCAAAACTCCTTCATTGGATCACAGGTGGTTTGAATACGCATCTTGCGCATCATCTTTTTCCTAAACTATGTCATTGTCATTATTTGGCTGTTACAAAGATCATTAAAGAACATTGTGCCGAGCATCAAATCAATTATCCTCACTACAGTTTGGGTGATGCTATAATTTCTCATTTTAATTTTCTAAAAATTCAGGCTAACCTCTAAAAACATGAAGCGGTTATTAAAAAATTGGTTTGAATTGTATAGCATACTTGCCT
>DATDCP010000201.1:0-14965 GCA_036524255.1 Chitinophagaceae bacterium | reverse complement strand
ATACTCTGCGCCGGCAAGATCTACCATTTGTGGAAAAATAATATGCAACAAGCCTGACTGGTATAAAAGATCAAATCCAATTGATGGTATTGGACTATCAATAATTTTTATAAGCTCATCTGTTATTCTTTCCTGTGAAACAATAGAGATACGATCCGCCTCATCTTTTATAGCCTGGAAAGTTTTTTGTTCGATCGTAAACCCAAGTTGTGAAGAAAAACGAATAGCCCGCATCATACGAAGCGGATCATCACTGAAAGTTTGCAAAGGATCGAGTGGTGTACGGATAATTCCTTTTTCTATATCATTAACGCCATCAAATGGATCAATAAGTTTTCCAAAATCTTTTTCATTTAAACTTATTGCCAGTGCATTTATGGTAAAGTCGCGGCGATCCTGGTCATCTTTTAAATTTCCCGGGCTAACAGCTGGTTTACGTGAATGATACTGGTAGCTTTCCTTGCGGGCACCAACAAATTCCAGGTCGAAGGCTCCCTGTAAATCTCCTCCGTGGGGGGAGACTTTTGAAGAATCTTTATGTTTTGAAGAATCAATTCTTAAATGTGCAGTGCCAAAGTTTTTAAAGTAACTAAACTTTGGTTCGGGATTAAACCGTTTTGCAACATTTTTAGCTAACGCAATCCCATCACCCAAGCAAACAATATCTGCATCTTTGGTTGTGCGGTCAATTATCTTATCTCTTACAAATCCCCCGATCAAATAAGTTTCCACCCCCAACTCTTCGGCGGCATGGGCAATCTTCTTAAGAATGAACAATTCCTTCTCTGTGCATTTAATATCCATAGACGCTGGCAAAGATAATTGATGTATTGGCTATGGACGAAGAATGGTCACATTCCCATTATTCCATTTAATAAGTGAAGATGGTTGAGCAGTAGTTTCATCCTCCTGTTTGTATTGAACAATATGATCAACTCCATTTTTTATTTCGTCGCCTATTTCTTTAAAAAATCTAGGAGCTGGCATCCCCGAAATGTTTGCTGATGTGGAAACGATCGGCTTTCTGAATCTTTTTATAAGCTGCCGACAAAATTCATCCTTACAAATTCGAATAGCAATTGAACCATCTTTCGCAACCAGGTTATCAGCAAAACCCAACGCTCCATCATAAACCACTGTTGTTGGTTTTGTTGCCCTATCCAAATAATCAAACAAAGAAAGATCAGGAGCTGCCACATGTTGCATAACATCTCTTTCATCAGCTACCAGTACGATCATAGCTTTTTCATCGCTGCGTTTTTTCAAATTATATATTTTCTCTACAGCCTTTTCATTAGTCGCATCGCAGCCAATACCCCAAACAGTATCGGTAGGATAAAGGATCAACCCTCCATTCTTCAATGTCTCCAAACATTTCTTTATGTCTGTTTCAAAACTCATTGTACACTTTCAACTTTCAGTTTTTCATAAACTCTCATCACATCAGTCGCACATTTCTGTTGGGTAAAATTTTGTGCATGTTGCCAGCCTTTTTCTTTCAATGCTTCGGTAAATGAGCCATCAGCAAAAATGGTTTTCATTCCTTCTGCTATTTCTTCTGAACTGTTCGGATCAACATAATATGCGCCATCACCACCAGCTTCGGGTAAACATGAAACATTTGAAGTAATAACCGGTAAACGACTCCATAATGCCTCCAATACCGGGATACCAAAGCCCTCAAAGAAAGAAGGATAGATCATAGCAATTGCCGATTGATAGATCGCCGGAAAATCTTCGGCTTTTAAAAAGGATGAAGCAACTTTTGCTAAAGGGTTTTCAGATAAAAAAATGATCTGGTTATCCAATCCATTCTGTTTGATGAAATCTTTTACCTGTTGTTTGTATTTAGTACCATCTCCTATTACTACCAGCGGAATCTTAAGTTCATTTCGTAAAAGATAAATTGCTTTACAAACTCCCATCAGGTTTTTTCTCTCGATGATGGAGCCGACATAAAGAAAATATTGATCAGGGAGCGAATACTTCTCCTTTATTTGTTGTTTGATCTTCTCACTAACTGTTTCTGCAAATGCAGGATTACAGCTCTGGTAACAAACAGCGATCTTTTCTTCCGGAGTTTTGTAGAACTCCATTATATCTTCTTTTGTCTGTTCACTAATAGCAATTACTTTATCTGCATGATCGCAGGCATACTTGAATTTTCTTTTATAGATCTCAACATCAATTTTAGAGTACTGACCAGGAAAACGTTCAAAGATCACGTCGTGAATGGTAACAACTGATTTGATATCGGTCAAATGTATATCAAGCGGAATTTCGTTGCTTAGTCCATGATAAATATCAATGTCTAGTTTTTCCAGGTCACTTTTTATCCAGGTGCTTCGCCAAACAGACGACAAAGTTTTATGCAGCAGCTTTGAGGGCAACACTTCGTGAATATTCTTTCCAGTTAGTTTAAACAGTTTGGACGGTTTGGGGTTGAAAAGAAAATATTCATCCTGCGGAAAATATTCTGCAAGTGAACGGATCAGCGTCCGGCTATAATGCCCTAAGCCTGTTCCGTTATGATATGCTCTTTTTGCATCGAAGCCAATATTCATAACTTATTTAAAAATGTGAAAATATGCAAATTGTAAATGAAGTAAGAAAGTTATGAGATTGAATTAAGTTAACTTCGGCTACAGAAAATGAAAGTAAAAGCAATAATAACCGGCGCTTCAGGCATGGTAGGTGAAGGTGTTTTGCATGAATGTTTACAACATAGTGATGTGGAAGAAGTTTTAGTAATAGGCAGAAGAAGTTGTGGTTATATACATGCAAAATTAAAAGAGATCGTTTACCCGGATATGTATAATCTTTCATCTATTGAAGATCAACTGGAAGATTATAATGCATGTTTTTTTTGCCTGGGCATGAGCTCAGTTGGTGTAAAGGAAGCAGAGTTTTCGAAAGTAACATATGATCTGACAATGCATTTTGCCAACACATTAAGTAAATTAAATCCGGAAATGACTTTCTGTTATGTTTCAGGTCGCGGCACTAATGAATCAGGAAAGCTGATGTGGCAAAAAGTAAAAGGTAAAACTGAAGCTGACCTGATGAAGCTTCCTTTTAGACAGGTTTATAATTTCAGACCGGGTGTAATAAAACCAACCAAAGGTTTAAAAAATATTCTTACACTATATAAATGGATGGGTTGGTTGTTGCCAATTATAAACACAATTTCTCCGCAAAGCGTTGTTACACTAAAGCAAATTGGGGAAGCGATGATCAATGCCACAATAAAAGGATATAAGAAAAAAATCCTTGAGGTAAAAGATATTATTGCACTTTCAAAGAAATAATTTTTTGAACCACGGAGACACGGATTACACAAAGGGACACAGAAGACCTCCGTGCATCGCCGTGTTCTTTGTGCCTCTGTGGTTTAAATTACGCTGAGCAGAATTATTGAAAGATGAAGTGATTGCGATCCTTCGATAAACTCAGGATAAACTGCGACGCTATTGTTGAAGGATGAACAAAAAGATAAATGGAGCGACGCAACAGAAGATGATAAGAATTCCATAAGCTGGTATCATAATTACTTTTATTTTCGCAGTCTTAAAAATTATAAATGAAAGAATTAATTCTTGAAGCATGGAGCAATCGTGAGCTTTTGAAAGATCCCAAATACAGCAATGCAGTAAGAGCCGTAATTGAAGAACTGGATAAAGGAATACTGCGTGTTGCATCGCCTGCAGCTAATGATTGGGTAGTAAATGAATGGGTTAAGCAGGCGATCCTGATGTATTTCGGTATTCAACAAATGCAGACTTGGGATGTGGCGCCTTTTGAATTTTATGATAAGATGCTTCTGAAAAAAAATTACAAAGAATTGGGTGTTCGTGCCGTGCCACATGCGGTGGCAAGATATGGTGCGTACTTAGCAAAGAATGTTGTGTTAATGCCTTCTTATGTAAACATCGGCGCCTATGTTGATGAAGGAACAATGGTGGATACATGGGCAACGGTTGGAAGTTGTGCACAGATCGGTAAGGGCGTTCATTTAAGCGGGGGTGTTGGAATTGGTGGAGTGCTGGAGCCTTTGCAAGCTTCACCTGTGATCGTTGAAGATGGTTGTTTTATTGGTAGTCGTTGTATTGTTGTAGAAGGCGTGATCGTAGAAAAAGAAGCGGTGCTAGGTGCAAATGTTGTATTAACACAATCAACTAAAATAATAGATGTGAGTGGCAACGAACCAAAAGAAATGAAAGGCCGTGTACCGGCTAGAAGTGTAGTGATACCCGGTAGCTATACAAAGAAATTTCCAGCTGGTGAATTTGGTGTCGGCTGTGCATTGATAATTGGTCAGCGTAAACCAAGCACCGATCTGAAAACAAGTTTGAATGATGCATTGAGAGATTTTAATGTGAGTGTGTAAATCGTTTGAGGTTTGAAGTGTGATGTTTGAGGTTAAATGATTCATTATATTTGCAACCCAAAGTTTGAATCGAAACATCAAATGTAGAATTTCAAACTTCAAACAACATGCCCGGGTGGCGAAATTGGTAGACGCACTGTCTTCAGGTGGCAGCATCCGAAAGGTTGTGCTGGTTCGAATCCAGTCTCGGGCACATAAAAATTATGAAACCCTCGTCAGATTTGAATTTGACAGGGTTTTGCTTTTGAAAATGGATGGTTATAAAATTCCTCATACATTATATTAGTACGGAATCTTGAAATGGAGTCCTATACTGAAAGCGACAGACAACGGCTTCTTTAAGTCTGTCCCGATCATTTTATGAAGGCTATATTTAAGCTTATAAATACTATTTAGTCTTGCCTGATCTTATTTCGTTCAAGAAAAAAACTGATCTTATCCATCATATCGTTCATCTCAAATGGTTTTGAAATGAAATCATCTGCACCGGCTGCAAGGCAGGTTTCTTTTGCAGTAGGATGTGCAGAAAACATTAGGATCGGAATTGACGAGGTTTTTTTATCATGTTTTAACTGCCGGCATATATCGGTTCCATCTACCCCTGACAACAGCATGTCCATTATAAGAAGGTCAACATGATTTGATGAAATAATTTTCCTTGCATTTTCTTCATTCTCTGCATCCATCGCATCATACCCATAATAGTCAAGCACCATTTTTATCATTATGCAGATATCGGGGTCATCATCCAGAACTAATATCAATGATTTCTCTTTCATTTACTTGAATATCGGTAAATTAAAAGTAAACGATGAACCTTTTCCCTTCTCACTTTTCACCAACACCTGTCCTCCATGTTTTTCTACAAATTCTTTGGCAATAAAAAGACCAATGCCAAATCCGGGGTAAGTCTGTTCTTCTTTGCCTTTTGCACGGTAAAAACGCTCAAATATTTTTTCCTGCTCTTCTTTGTCAATTCCAATGCCATAATCCTTTACGGTAAAAGCAACCTGCCCATTTTTTGTTTGGCGTATCCACACATCTATCTTGTTACTGTTAGGGGAATATTTAATTGCATTTGTCAAAAAATTGATCATCACTTGTCCTATCCTGTCTTTATCAGCAAATACATAAGATTGAAAATCGTGGAATAAATTTATCTCGTGTTTGGTATTTGTATAAAGAATATCTTCTACTGTCTCAATTGCCAATGCATTCAGGCTGAATTCTTCTTTTTTTAGCTCAAGAGTTCCTGTTTCAATTTTTGTAAGATCAAGCAATTCCGATATCAGCCTTGTTAGTCTTGTTATTTGCTTATCTACGCTGATCAGTGAAGATCTTACAAGCAATGGTGGCAAGTGTTTTTCTTTATCCTTGTCAAAAGCATTTAAAAGCAATTGCACATATCCCTTAATAGAGGTGATTGGGGTCTTTAACTCATGACTGGCCATTGCAATGAAATTATTTTTCTGAACATCTGATTCAGAAAGTTTTCTCAACTCTTCCATTTGCCGGATATTTTCGGTGATATCATGACTGATGATCATCACTGCATATACTTCAGCCTCTTCATTAAAAAGCGGAACATAATTGTGTTCATAATATTGTTCCCCGCCCATTGTCGATCTCACCTTATCCCGGATAATAATATTTCCTTTGAAGGCATCCAGAAGGTCCTGGTAAGTCTGTGTACCAATCATAGACGGATCTATATCGGTGACCTTTTCGCCGATAATCGGTCCTTTATATACTTTTCCAAGAACTGTCTCTGCTTTCTTATTGATGGTTATAAAACGGAGATCTTTATCAACAACCATTATCAGATCAAGCGATGAACTGATCAATTTTTCAATGAACCGGTTACGTTCTTCAAATTTTTTACTTGTTTCTATTAATTGTTGTTCCAGGAGTTTTTGTTTTGTAACATCCTGGCCAGTGCCCATCATCCTGGTAACATTTCCTTCTTTATCAACTACCACTTCACCCCGGGCATACATAATTTTTATTTCACCTGCCGGTGTAATGATCCGATGGAAAAAATCATTATAGGATCGTGATTGAAAAGCAAACTCAATATTAGCTTGCATGTTAGCCCGGTCATCAGGATGTACGAGTGAAATAAATTTATCATAATCGATACTCTTCGAGGGATCTACTCCGTAAATATTATACATATTATCACTCCATGACAAACGATTTGTTGACACATCCCAATCCCAGTGACCTATTTGCGCTATTTGCTGCGCTTCTTTAAGTTTTTGAGAAGAAGTGATCAGGTCGGTATTATCATGCGCCATCACTAACACTGCATAGATCTTATCATCATGGTCCTTAAGAGGCACAAGCGAGTTCTCATAATACCGGTTTAAAACCGGGGAATAATAAATCTCATTGTGTATGGTTTCTCCATCTATCGCCCTTAGCAAATCCTTGTGTCCTTGCGTGTCTTTCATCTGCGGAAGCACCTCCAATAGTTTTTTCCCCATCACTTGTTCCTCTTTTGTTTTCATAGCACTCAAAGCAGATTGATTGATCGAAATAATTCTTGCATCGGTATCATAAACTGCAATAAGATCAACAGATGAATCAAGGATCTTTTTAACCAGGTTATTTTGTTGCTTCAGAATAATATTTTGCTGATTTAATTCTCTTGTACGTTGGATTACTTTATTCTCAAGTTCCCTTTCAGTCTGCTTGCGATCATTAATATCAAGGCTTGTTCCAATAAAGCCGGTAAATCGTTCATCAGCATATCGCGGAGTTCCTTTGTCAAGAAACCAATGATACTCGCCCGTTCGCCCATTCTTCAGTCGCATTTCCAGTGTATATGAATGATGTTTTTTCGCTGCATCATCCATTACGCTTAAAACATATTCTAAATCATCCGGATGAATAAATTTCTTCCATGATATCTCGTTCATTTTAATCGTTTCATCAAGATCAAAATGATCAAGCCCCGACCTGTTCAAAAAAGTAGTTTGTAGATTTTCATCCGTTTCCCAAACAAACAAAGGGGCTTCGTTAGCCATCGTACGGAAGCGTTCTTCACTTTCTTTTATGGCCAGTTGTGCTTTTTTACGTTGAGTAATGTTTTCTGTAAAAATTACGATCCCTCCTATTTCACCTGTTGTCGTATACCAGGGACGCACCTTCCATTTAAGCCACACAGGACTACCATCATCTTTTTCATAATAATCCTCATCTGACTTTTCAACAGCACCTTTCATGCAACGACTATGAACTTGTTTCCATCGCCCCAGGATATTTGGAAACAGATCATAATGACTTTTCCCAATAACATTACCTGTTAGGTCATATTCCTTCATCCATTTCCTGCTTACCGATACATATCTCATTTCTGTATCGAACATGGCCATTGCAGCCGGCGCATGTTCAATGAACAAGCGACTTACCTTTTCACTTTCCTCAATTTTTTTGCGGGCATTTTTTTCCTGCTCGAGGCTGATAACTTTACTTATTTCAAGAGCAATACGATCGGCAACCAGGTTTGCAAGCTGCCTGTATGAATTATCAAATTTTCTAAAAGGATTTAATGCAGCTGATAAAATAGCGATCGGCGAGTTATGCCCGGCAATGAATATCGGTACGTGAACGAATTGAGTCGCCTCTTTCTGCCAGGCACCCATCGGTAATTTTTTCCTTCGGCCAGCATTTTCCGATACAACAATTTCCCTGGTTTGATAAGCTTCGTAAAAATTGTGAGTTCCTTCTACCGGAACGTTGAGATCTATATGAGAAGGGAACACTGATTGTTCATTGTTAATCCCGATAAATACAACAGGCCCTGCTATTTTTTTTGTTTCATTTATTTTATAAATAATGCCAAATGGAAAATCTTTATTATTTGATTCAATTGATCTCGCTGCCTGTTCATAAATTGCCTGTTCACTCTCTTTTTGTGCAAGTGTATCGAGTTCCTGTAAAGTTTTGAGATATCTTTCATTAATGATACGCTCTGTTTCTTCGGTACATACACAAAACAAACCGGCGGTTCCGCCATTATCTCCCGGAATTGGATTGTAAGAAAACTTAAAGTAGGTTTCTTCATCATAACCATAGCGGTTCATGATCAGCAATAAAGCATCATCATAGGTTCCTTCATTCTTGTTAAAAACAATATCTGCCCTTGCACCAACTTCATTCCATATCTCTTTCCAAACAATATTACCGGAAGCTCCCAGTGCAGGATGCTTTTCACCAAGAATAAACTGATAGGCATTATTATAAATATTTATATATTCTTTGCCCCACCACACAAACATTGGCTGCGGAGAAGTAAGAATGATACGAACACAGGTCTTTAAACTATTTTGCCAGTGTTTAGGATCACCTAGTGAAGTTTTACTCCAGTCAAAATTGCGAATACGTTCCCCCATTTCTCCACCACCGGAGAGAAAATCAAGGGATGTAGTTTTCTGATCTGATAATTCTGGAAAATTTACCATGCGCCGCAAAAAAGGTTTAGGAAGTTACGGAAAATAAACCTTACGTTATTAAAACAAATCATGAATAAAATGTTTCCTTAATACAAATTATTAAATGCCTTTCGCAAAATCTAACTTTCATCAAAATTACTTCTCGATAACAATTTTTTGAAAAAGAGCATCAGCATCTTTTTTGTTGCACAATTCTGTTCCGGAATTCATCGTGGCAGCAGTACCACAAGCTACGCCATATCTCAAAGCATCTTCAAAAGTTTTTCCATGGGATAAGCTTAAAACAAAACCAGCTACCATACTGTCACCGGCGCCAACTGTGCTTTTCTTTTCAACCTTTGGCGAAGAAACTTTCAGCTCTTTATCTTTTGTAAATAACATGGCACCCTTTTCGGCTAAAGAAACTAACAGTACTTCGCAAAACTTCTTTGCAATGATCTCTTTCCCTGCTGCCACTACTTCGTCCAGACTTAATTCTTTTTTGCCTAATAATGAACTTAGTTCAGTTAAATTAGGCTTTAGCATATAGACTCCTTCATTTGCCGCATGTTGCAAAGCAGTTTTTGAAGTATCAACGACCAGCTTTAGATTTTTTTTCTTTGAAATGGTTGCAAGCCTTGCAAAAATATCATCCGGTACTCCTTCAGGCAGGCTTCCGCTTGCAACCAAAAATTCCGCATCGGCTATTTCATTAATCGCATCAATGCATTGTACCCATTCATGCTCCAATAATTTAGCACCTGGAAATCCAAATCGAAATTGATTGTTTGAACTTTCTTCGAAAACAATCACATTTTCCCGAAGTGGATTTTCCGCTTTAATAATAATGGATGGAATTTGTTCCTGAACCAGCAATTCATTAAAAAACTTACCAGTGTAACCACCTGCCGGATATATAGCCGTCGCTTCTCCTCCTAATTTTTTAATAGCTCTTGCAACATTAATACCTCCACCACCGGGTTCAAATAGCGGTTCAGAGCAACTTAATTTTTTTTCGGGGATCAATTGAGGGACTGTTGCGCTTTTATCGATGCAGGGATTAAATGTGATGGTAACTATCTGTGACATATAAAAAGCCGTTTCATTTTTTCCGTAAAACCTTCATTAATTTGTAGCAAATTAGAAACTTAAATGTCAACAACCATAAAATGCCCGAATTGCAGTCATGAATTTGCACTAGGTGAAGTCGAAGCTGAAGAATATAAAAAAGAATTACAACAAAAAATGGCGACATTTTTAAAACAGAAGGATGATGAATATCGTCGAAAAGCAGAAGAATTGGAAAGGCAAAAATCTGCGATTGAAGAAAGTACCAGAAAGAAAGTTATTGATGAAACAAATGCAAAAGTAAAATCACTTGAGGAGGAATCCAAACAGAAATCCCAACAGTTACAAGACATGCAAAAAAAGGAGCTTGAATTGTTAAGAGAACGAAATGAATTGGAACAAAGAACAAAAAACTTAGATTTTGAAATTGAAAAGAGGTTATTAGAAGATAGAAAGAAAATTGAACACGAAATAAGCCAACGTGAACATCAACTCTTTGATTTAAAGTTCAAAGAAAAAGAGCTTCAATTAGAAGGTCTAAAAAAGACTATTGAGGAATTGAAAAGAAAAAGCGAACAAGGTTCAATGCAGCAGCAAGGCGAAGCAGGAGAAATTTTGCTGGAAGAAATTTTAAGAGATTATTTTCCATATGATACTTTAGAAGAAGTTGGCAAAGGTGTTGAAGGCGCAGACTGTATTCTAATTGTGCGAAATAGTAAGGGAACAGAATGTGGCAAAATAATTTTTGAGAGCAAGAGAACAAAAACCTGGAGTAATACCTGGATTGATAAATTAAAAAATGACATGAGAAGCCAGCAAGCAGATATTGCCATTCTCGTAACACAAGCTTTTCCAAAAGGCATGGATTGTTTTGGTCAAAAAGATGGGGTTTGGGTTGCTTCTTTTAAAGAGATCATTAGTCTAACTGTGGCTCTTAGAAATGCAATTATCCAAATATCTGAAACAAGAAGATCAGACGAAAACAAAGGTGAAAAAATGCAAATGCTTTACACCTATTTGACTGGTACCGAATTTCGTCAGCAAATCGAAGCAATTGTGGAAGGCTTTATGGCAATGAAGCAATCAATTACAAAAGAAAGGATTCAAATGGAAAAAATCTGGAAAGAAAGGGAGAAACAATTGGATAAGGTATTACTAAATACATCTGGATTATATGGCTCAATTAAAGGGATAGCCGGTGCATCGGTTCAAGATATACCATTACTCGAAGCATCTGACGAAGAAAATGAGGATGACATAGCACATTAACTCATCACCCAGGCCAACACCAAATGTTCAAGTTTCCGGTAATGAATAGTAAGCTCAGAGTTGTTTTTTGAGAAAAAAGACTCTATTGTTTCATTTCCTTCATGTTGTTTTTTCAATTGGATCTCTTTTCTGAAATCTACTCCCCCATTGCCATGCCATTTGAATACTGATTCTTTGGCTGACCAAAGCAAGGTTGAAAAAGGGATGCGGTCTTCATCAGGCTGAATGAGATGAAACAGCTCATGTTCCTTTGCGCTGAGAAATTTATACATGATCCTTGATATCTTTTCTGTCGGGATCTCTATGTCGATCCCTACCCTGCTGTCTTTGCTCACTATGGCTGCAGCAAAATCACCACAATGTGAAATGGAAAAATGGTATTGTTCATCGGGAAGAAATGGTTTGCGGGTATCTGCGATCTTTATGAGCTCATAAGGAAAGTCGAGAAAAAGATATTGCAACAGAAAACGGCCGGCCAGATGCTGCAATCTTTTGTGCGGATGGGTAACATCGCGGTGTTGTGGCACATTGGCTTTAAAGAAATCTTCTGTTTCTTCTATTTTCCAGATGCCCAAACGGGTGCTGTCGTTGATTTGTTGTTGAAAAAAAATCGGCACGGTTAGGATTTAAGATTTAAGATTGCAGATTTTAGATTTATCATTGCAAAAATTTTGAAACTCCTTTGCTTTTGAATCATTGGCTGAATAAAGGTATGCAGTATCCCGATAGCCATCGGGACGACGCAAGGGACGGCAAATAGAATTGCTAAAGCTAAGTACATAAAAATTAAAAAATGATCCTTTCTGACCTGCGAATTCTTGAAGAAATAGAAAAAGGAACGATTAAAGTTACTCCGTACGACAGGGAATGTCTTGGCAGTAACAGTTATGATGTGCATTTGGGAAAATGGTTGGCTACCTACAACGAACATATTCTTGATTCTAAAAAACATAACCAGATAGACTATTTTGAAATTCCTGAAGAAGGGTTTGTTCTTTATCCGCATATTTTTTATTTGGGTGTTACGGAGGAGTACACAGAAACACATGCGCATGTTCCTTTTTTGGAGGGCAAATCGTCAACAGGCCGCCTGGGAATTGATATACATGCAACAGCAGGTAAAGGCGATGTTGGTTTTTGCGGACACTGGACATTGGAAATTTCTGTTAAGCAACCCGTGAAAGTTTATAAGGGAATGCCAATAGGACAACTCATTTATTTTCTGGTAGAAGGCGAAACTGAAATAAAATACAATCAGAAGAAAAATGCGAAGTACAGCGGCCAACCTGATAAGCCGATTGAAAGTATGATGTGGAAAAACAAATTCTGATCGGCATGAAAAAAACTATTCTTGCTTTTGCATTGCTGTTTTGCATATCAGCATCTGGACTGTATGCCCAAACAATGGCAACGATCACCCGTGATAGCTTTTCGTTAAAGTACCCGGAAAAGTGGAAGATAGATAAAGATGACCCGGACTACGATCCTGATGCTTTATTCAGCATAGATGCGCCGGATGATCAAACCCTGATCATGTTCTTTGTTTTTAATACGGTGATCGATGCTGATGAAATGCTGACAGAACAAATAAAAGCAATGTCTGAATCATTGCTAAAAAATCCTGAGATAACTGATTTTACTGATTGGGGCAAATACAAAGGCAAGGGCAAAGTGTTAAAAGGAAAATTCTTAGGCGTTTATAAAGGCTATATAAAATTATTCTTCTATGTTGATGATCATAAATCATTGCTGGTATTGGAACAGGTTTATGATTCGTCCACTGCTGACGTAATAGCCGATCTAAAATCGATCGCTGATTCTTTTACATTTAAAAAATAAAGATCAGATCGCTTCAGCTCCAAATTTTTTATAATAAGCAATTAAAAAAGCAACCACCTGGTTATATGCTCTTTTACCTTCCGGTTGTTCATTGGCTTGTAAATACCCATCATAGATCCAACTTATAACCGGTTCCACCGGGTTTCTGTTTCGTATTAAAAAATCTTTATAATCCTCAATATCTTTTTTAGACTGAGGATTTAATTTTTCAAAATAGGACCTGGCACGCGAAGAATCCTTTCTTCCTAATTCGGTAACTGCATACAGGTACATGTCAAAATACATGGAATACCGAAAGGTAGGATTAGGATAAGACTTACAGGCAATGAAGGCCACGAAATTCGCCTCATTTTCTTTAGCATAACCGAGCTGATGTGCTACTTCGTGTGCACTTACAAATGGTTCGAGGAAACGGGGGATGGTTGTATTCACCTGACCCTCTCCCGAAAAAGGATTGTAATAACCCTGGAAGCCTAAATAATTTCCCAGGTAGCTGAAAAGTGATGGCTTAAGAGATTGGGGATCGTACCTGAGAAATGGATGAAGGTTATCGGCATAGAGAAATGCTTCACTGGTTTTTTCAAAGAGTATTCTCTTTCTATTGAAACTATCTCTCTCTTTTAGATCGATCGTATCAGCATAAAAATTCAATCGTTTCTGGAGCAGATCGGTAAGGGTATCTATTTCCTGTACGGAGTATTTTTTCATCTCAAGGTTAAGTTGGTATGGAATTCCTTTTCGATTGTAATTCAAGCCCCAAAGACCGTAAAAAAACAGATAAACAAACAGGAAAAAGAAGATCACCTGCTTTAAACCATTTAATAAATAATGGCGATTGATCTTCTTCTTATAAATGTATTTTATGAACTGAACTGATTTAAAAATTATTACTAAAACCAGGAACGCATAAAAGAGATCGCCGATACTAAAAGGGATCCAACCGAAAATGCTTCGTTGAAATTTTGAGATAAAAGGATAAATGCCATTGGAATAGTTTTCTTCAACCCAAAGCGATTGAGTTGAAGCAAATTTTATAAGAATGACTGACGTGATAAGGAGGATCCAGCTCCATGCCTTCATCATTCTTCCAAAAAGCCTGGTGAGAAAATGCTGCAATCAGTTCGTTTTAATAATATTAGAATTCCGGTTCGCCGGTGATAACCGGGTTAAAAATAATTCAAAATCACATCAAATCTTAACGATTTATCCTTTACCTTTGCGCCCCATCCTGACAGCCGGAATTATCAGGAAAAAAATTTTGTGCCATGGGCCATCGCCGGGAATTTGAGATAGCATTTGTGGGGTTGAAACCCGGAGTTCATGAGTACTCTTATGAGATCATTGATAAGTTCTTTGAGCCGTTCCAGCAACAGGATTTTCGTAACTGTAAAGCTGATGTAAAACTTCATCTTGATAAGAAAAGCAACTTTATGTTGCTGAAGTTTGAGATCGGTGGAAGCCTTGAAGTGGTTTGCGACCGTTGTAATAATTTTCTTCCGCTCCAGTTGTGGGACGAATTCAATATTACAGTTAAAATGGTGGAAGAACCCGAAGTGGCAAATGAGCAGGAAGAAGATCCGGATGTGTATTATATCGGTCGCGGTGAAAGTCATGTTGATGTGGCCAACTGGATATATGAGTTCATCAATCTCAGTATCCCGATGCACAAATCGTGCAGCTATGAAAAAATGGATGGACCTCATTGTAATCCGTCAGCCATGGATGTACTGAAGAAACTGGAACCCGAAGAAAAAGAAGAAAAAGAAAACCCGATCTGGAAAGGATTGGAAAAGTTTAAAAACCTTGAAGACAATTAATAAATAAATTTTTAGCTAATAAATTTTGAGTTATGCCAAATCCCAAACGCAGACATAGTCAGCAAAGAAGTGCCAAAAGAAGGACGCACTACAAAGCAACAGAAACCACATTAAGTGTTGATGGAACTACAGGTGAAACACATGTAAGA
>DATDCP010000200.1:0-18771 GCA_036524255.1 Chitinophagaceae bacterium | reverse complement strand
ACCTATATGTTATTGAGGCAACCTACCAATCCTGGTGCCCGCATTATCGAAAGCTGTAAAAGAGCCTTTACCATTTACATCAGTGGTGATAGAAACCATGCGATTTCCTATGCTGTTCGACAATTCAATGCTCCCATCACTCACATTGGTGGCTGTAAAACGACCGATCATTCTTCCGGCGTTATTATAAAGTTTCATGTCACAGTTTTTCTCTGTTGTCTCTCCAAACCATAGTAAAGGATTGCCTTGAGCCGTATTCAACGAAATATGACCAGATCCTGATGTCATCAATCCAAGGAATAAAGCATTTAGACCATCCTTGTTTTTAATAGACATAGCGCCACCGCCTCCTTTTACATTATAGAGCTGAAGTGTAGGTTTTCCCTTGCCATCATAAATATTGATGTTTCCAAAGCCTGAAGAATTAGAAACAATATCAACCAGAAAATTTCCTGTTTTATCGTAAGTAGTAATAGCGCCATTGCCATTATAGGATGACAGCTTGACAAGTGGCTTGTCATTGTCATCTACTACTTCAAATGATTTGGCAACGATCTTGTCAGGAACCGAATTGTTTTTATCTGCAAAAGATGAAAACAGAAAAGCAATGACAACTATGCCAACGCCTGAAAAAAATACCTGATAAAAACGTAAAGTTTTTTCGAGTCTTGTGATTCGGATTTCGAGATTTGTACTCATGGTGGTTGATTTTATAACTTATAAAATTTGTTGACCATTAAAGTTCATAAAATATTCTTTACATGCAATAATTTATTTGCCACATATATTATTTGCAATGCTAACTTGCAACCATCAAAATCATTTTATGACTTATAAATTTTTATTAGCAATTATCATTTCAAGCTTTTCGATCGTTTCTTTTTCACAAACAAAACTTGGTGAAGTAGCCAGTATCTATGTTACTTCACCAGATCTTGATTCTTCAATTGCCTTGTATGAAAAGATCGGCTTTCCAAAAATTTCTTCTAATGTTATGTCAGTTCCCTGGGCACAGGTAAGTGATGGTTGCCTGTGGGGGATATAAACAATTGACAAAGCATAAAATATGACAAATAAAAGCCAATCGGCTTTGTTAACTGAACATTTTGATCTGTCTCCTCTATATTTGCCAAAATTTTAAATTTAATGAAGCGGATTTTTGTCATTCTGTGCTCTGTGATCTTATTATCATCTTGTTCCAAGAAAACTGATGATAGGTGTAATTATGATGCCTGTGCATTTGCTGCTCCGGCTTCTGAAGTTGCCTTATTGGAAGCATACTTATCTTCAGCTTCAATTACTGCTACCAAACATTGCAGTGGCATGTATTATACCATTGACGCAGCTGGCTCTGGTGCAACAGCAAATATTTGTTCTACAGTTGGCGTGAAATATAAAGGACAATTAACGAACGGGACTGTCTTTGATCAGTCCGCCACAACTGTAAGTTTTCAATTGGAGGGTTTGATCGAAGCATGGAAAAAAGGGATACCGATAATAAAGACGGGTGGCAAAATTAAATTGTATTGTCCGCCAACACTTGCTTATGGCAGTCAGGCTATCAGAGACAATGCAGGTAATATTGTTATTCCTGCAAACTCTATACTGGTCTTTGATGTGGAGCTGACTAATGTTTATTGATACTGCGGTTGACAGGTTTTTTTGAGTCGATTCTTAAATAATTTTCTACTGCATTCACTATTTATGTTTATGCCTGTCAAACTTGTGTGCGATTACAACCCGAACATTACCTGATGAGAATACATAATTTTCCGGCGTAAATGATCCTTGCATCGATAAGGCGGTACCTGCCCAGTTAGCGCTTATGTTCCATTTTCTTCCATTGTACCCAATTGCAGCTTTGAAAACATCCGATGGATTCAAAGAAACATTTTTTTCTTTTCTTACTTCATCTTCTTCTCTTATAAAATTGACATCTAAATTAATTATCATGGAACCTGTAATAAAAAAATGTTGTCCAATGACCAACGTGTAAGCATAACCCGCACCCGGACCAAAACTGAAGACATTGATCTTATTAATTCCATGTTGAGGATATATACCGTTAAAAAAAGCTGGTATCAATGCACTATCTCCCTGAACTGTGCCATGATGAATTTCACCGCCGTATATAATAGATCCGGCTGATTTCTTTTGCCACTCAGTTTGTAAGAGTGCAGCACGATAAGAAAATCTTTTTTTGTTAGGGACCTGGTAAGCAGAAATGCCAAAGAAGGTTGTTTTCAGATCTTCCCGGTAATAGTATTTGTCTTTCGGTGCACCAGCCATTCCTTGTGGTTCCAAATGATAGCCTTTAGGAGATAAATACAATAGGTCAATGGCCCATTTACGTGGATACAAATGCACCTGGAAATTGAACCCTTTTGTTTTTCCTTTTTCATCAGAGTTCTTGTTTAAAAAACTAAAGCCATTGAAAAGATTTATTGAAATATTTTTTATAGTAACACCTACTCCAAGATTCAATTTAGGGTTTGCTTCGTATTCAAGATCGTCGGCGCTACCGTCAGAAGGAAAATTAAGGTGTACATATTTTTTTGATAGGTAAAGACGGACCGTTATCTTGTCACGAAGTGTTTCATAATAAGCGGTATCATTCTGAAAATTCTTTTGGGCAGTCATTTGTAAAGAGCAAATGATGAATGTAACTGTTACTAAAAGAACTTGCATTCGCTGGATCATTCGGTAAATATTAATTCTTAAGTAGTTTAGTTTAAGTGGTTGCTGAAATGAAAGGTATTTAAAAATAAATTTTTAAACCGGGTATCACAAAAGTTATTTTCCAATAACAATTGATTAACCAGATTGTGGCAGGGAAAATGAAAATGTGTGAATCATGTAACAATTCCCCATAAGCCTGTAACAATTGAGGAAATAATTGCACCTACCTTGCTCATATCTCAATAAATCCCCTCAGAAAATGAATTCAATTACAATTTCCCCTCGAAAAAAAACAACGCCGTCCGTTTGGAATGATCCTTTAATTCCATTGGTTTCTGTTCTTGTTCATGAATTAAGAAATCCGTTAGCGAATATCATACTAACTGTTCATTTGCTTGAATCCAAAATATTGGATGATAACGACAGGTTATATATGGATATTATTAAGCGGAGTTCGGCAAAGATCAGTGACCTGGTAAATGATCTTCTTAAAGGTCAACGTGACGAAAAAATCCCAACAGAAGAACATTCCATTCATCAATTACTTGATGAAGTGATCGAAGCGGCAAACGATAAGATCATGCTTAAGAATATTTCTGTGAAGAAAGATTATGCCCCCTGCGATCCCAAAATAAAAATGAACATGCCGAAAATAAAAATTGCTTTGACAAATATTGTCATCAATGCCATTGATGCTATGCCTTCAGAAAAAGGAGAACTGAGACTTGGAACAAAATTAATAAAGGGCAAGTGTGCTTTATCCGTCCAGGACAATGGCAATGGAATAAGCAAAGAGAATTTACCATTGATATTTGAACCTTATTTTACCAATAAACAAAATGGGATAGGAGTTGGATTAGCAGCAACAAAAGATATTCTTCAAACGAATAAGGTTGGGGTAAGAGTAGAATCATTGATAGGGCATGGAACAAGATTTATTTTGTTGTTCGACAAAAATAAAATTATGGCCAAAGGGAAAAGTTTAAAAATTCATCAACCCGTGTTTAGCCGGGATAAAATGCTTATTCCGATTGCTTGTGAAGCGTACAAAAGCCAGATTTAGTTGATAAGCATTCTAAAACACACCCTAATCCACCTGAAATATTTTATCATCAACAGGAATATTGGTTTCAATTGTTGAAATAGTCAGTTCGGCACCGTTTGACTGTTTGTTTGTATAAGCAAACCAGTATCCGTCTTCATTTTGTTTATAGTTTAAGAAAAGCGTAAAATTATCTACTCTGCTGATTTTACTTATCCGGTATGTTTTACTATCAATATAAAAGTTCATGACAACTCCACTCTCATACGTCACTTTCAGGTTAAAACAATCTATACCTTCTGTTGTTTCGCTGCCAGCCAGCTCTATTTTTGTTCCTTTCTCTTTATAGTTAATTAAAGCACCCTGGATATCCAATCTGGCTTGTGCTGTTTTCAATTGATCGTCGTCCATATCTCTGGGTATTGTTTCGCCAAAGCCTGTTACCCAACCTTTTTTTCCTGTTGCGATTGTAAAGCTCTTTGTACCGCTTCTGTTGCGGTCTATACGTAAGGCTACCATATGTTTATGTGTCTGAACCACATCTACTTTATTACCCTGTGCATTAAGATTTGTTCCGGTGATCTTTAAGGTTTTTAGTGAAAGCATTTTCTCTTTACCGCCCAAAGCAGTAATATACTTATCGACTATTTCATCCTCCGTTTGTGAATGGGCAAACTGTGTCATTATTAATGCTGACACAAAACATATGGCGCTAATTATTTTTTTCATTTTATTTATTTTGATGTCCTAATAATTTTGATTGTCTTAAAATACTCAGTTATCTACTTCGAATATATTATCATCTAACGCAATGCTGGTTTCAATGTGCTAAAAATCAGCTTTATTAGACCATAGGTGGCAGAATACTTCCTTCGTTCTTTTATTTCAGCGGAGAGTCGCTTCGATGGGGATTAAAAACTAGGTGCTGTAAGACCTGATCAATTCACTAAAACTATTGCCAATGTATAATGAGAATCGTTGACTTAATTTGGTTTGTTATCTAAATGTAGTTCTATAACCGGAGCAAAAAAAATAAACTCACTATCGGTGATTGCCGGATAAGATTACTGAAACGGACGAGAGTCCCTTCGGCAAGTTCAGGATAAACTTGCGACCAAACAGTAAGAGTAAAACTAAGGGGTGATCGCTCAGCTCTAAATCAACTCATTATCAAATCTCCAAATCAATTACCTTTGCGCCCTATGACAATCGAAAAATTGAATGATATGCGGTCCCGCATTGCCGGGGTAAGGAGGTTTCTTTGACGTCGATAACCGCCTTGAAAAGATCCAAAATGATAAGCAACTTTCACTAAGTCCCGGCTTTTGGAATGATAATGCCCGTGCGACTTCCATCATGAAGGAAATAAAAGTGAATGAATACTGGGTTGATCTGTATAACCAAACAGGATCGGCAGTAGAAGATTTTGCCGTACTGTTTGAATTCTGGAAAGCAGGTGATGCAACAGAAGAAGAAACAAAAGCTGCTTATGACAAAGCATTAACGATGCTTGATGATGCAGAATTTAAAGCGACATTGAATGAGCCTGAAGATGAATTGCCGGCTGTGTTACAAATAAATTCTGGCGCCGGTGGTACAGAAAGCCAGGATTGGGCAGAGATACTTGCACGTATGTATCGTATGTATGGAGAAAAGCAGGGATGGAAAGTAAAAGAGTTGGATTGGCAATGGGGTGATGGTGCGGGAATTAAGACATGTACTTACGAATTTGAGGGGCCTTTTGCTTATGGTTTTTTAAAAGCGGAAAGTGGTGTGCATCGTTTGGTTCGCATTTCGCCCTTTGATAGTAATGCACGTCGTCATACTTCATTTGCATCTGTATTTGTTTATCCATTGGTAGATGATACGATCAATATAGAAATTAAACCTGCTGATGTGAAAATGGAAACATCACGGAGTGGTGGCGCTGGCGGACAGAATGTAAACAAAGTAGAAACGAAAGTTCAGTTAACGCATTTACCGACTGGTATAGTTGTAGTTTGTCAGCAAGACAGAACGCAACTTGGTAACAGGGAATTAGCGATGCAAATGTTGAAGAGTCGTTTGTATGAAGAAGAACTGCGCAAAAGACAAGCGATAAAAGATGCCACTAACTCATCAAAGAAAAAAATAGAGTGGGGCTCACAGATACGTTCTTATGTTTTTCATCCATATAAAATGATAAAAGATCATCGCACCGATTTTGAAGTTGGCAATGTGCAACCGGTAATGGATGGGGAACTGGATGGATTTATAAAAGCGTATTTGATGAGTGAGAAAGAATCGCAGAGTTAATTTGATGATGTGATGATTTGGAGATTTGGCGATTTGATGATTTGAAGATGAATGGATTTCGTTCTTAAATTTTTTCATCTGTGCAAACTAATAAAGAAAAGAATTTAATCGTTGAGCTTACTTTTGAGTTTGCATTAAAGGTTATTAAGTACGTCGGTTTATTAGAAAAAGAAAGGAAGTTTGTGATGGCAAATCAATTGCTAAAAGCGGGAACAAGTATCGGAGCAAATGTTAGAGAAGCTCAGAATGCAGAAAGCAAAATAGATTTTATTCATAAAATGAAGATCGCTGCAAAAGAAGCAGATGAAACAGAATATTGGCTATTACTTTGCGATAGCTCGGAAGGATTCCCTGATTGTAAAGAATTATTGACCGATTGTACTTCGATCATAAAAGTTTTATCAAAAATAATTGGAACATCAAAATCAAAACTGAATTAACACATTACCAAATTTCCAAATCATCAAATCAATCATATGAGCTTAGGTTATTTTTCTTATCCAATGCCAATCAATGAGCCAGTACTAAGTTATGCACCTGGATCACCAGAAAGAAAAAGATTAAAAGAAGTTTTAGTTGAATTAAAAAAAGAAAAGATCGATGTGCCAATGTATATCGGTAGTAAAGAAGTAAGAACGAATAAAAAAGGAACACTTAATCCTCCGCATGAAATTGCTCATACTCTTGGAACTTATTCTGAAGGTGATGAAAGGCACGTAAAGCAAGCCATTGACGCAGCATTAGCTGCAAAAGAATCATGGGCAAATATGGATTGGGAAACAAGAGCCAATATTTTTTTGAAAGCTGCAGACCTGATGTCGACAACCTATCGTCCTTATATAAATGGAACAACGATGCTTGGTCAAAGTAAGAATGCTTTCCAGGCCGAAATAGATGCAGCATGTGAGTTGATAGACTTTCTAAGATTCAATGTTCATTTCTTAAGTGAGATCTATAAACAGCAACCGATCAGCAGCCCTGGTATGCATAATAGGATGGAGTATCGTCCGCTTGAAGGATTTGTGTTAGCTATCACTCCATTCAATTTTACAGCTATCGGAGGCAATCTTCCAACAAGTGCGGCTATGTGTGGTAATGTTGTTGTTTGGAAACCTGCACATACACAAATTTATTCTGCGCAAATGTTCATGCGCATTTTAAAAGAAGCTGGCTTACCTGATGGAGTTATCAATTTAGTTTATGTGAGTGGACCAATACTTGGAAATGTTTGTTTCAATCATCCTGATTTTGCAGGGGTACATTTTACAGGCTCGACAGGTGTGTTTAATTATATGTGGGAGACCATCGGAAAGAATACTTCTATATATAAGTCATACCCAAGAATAGTTGGAGAAACAGGTGGTAAAGATTTTGTTATCGCTCATAAGAGCGCCGATCCTGATGTTGTTGTTACTGCATTGCTTCGCGGTGCTTTTGAATTCCAGGGACAAAAGTGTTCTGCAGCATCAAGAGCCTATATTCCTTCCAACATTGCAGAGGAAGTAAAAAAGAAATTGATCGCCGGTGTAAAGAGTTTCAAGATGGGAACTCCGGAAGACTTTACAAATTTCATCAATGCAGTAATTGATGAGAAAAGTTTTGATAACATTAAAAAGTATATTGATAACGCTAAAAAAGATAAGAAAGCAGAAATATGGGTAGGAGGTAAGTGTGATAAAACTCAGGGTTATTTTATTCAGCCAACAATCATTGAAGCAAAGGATCCAAAGTATGTAACGATGTGTGAAGAGATCTTTGGACCTGTACTTACTATATATATATATAATGCCAACCAGTTTGATAAAACATTGGATCTTGTTAATTCAACTTCACCCTATGCGTTGACGGGTGCTGTTATTGCAAAAGACAAATCTGCCATTGAGCTTGCAACAAATAAACTTAGAAATGCTGCTGGAAATTTTTATATAAATGATAAACCAACCGGTGCCGTTGTCGGGCAACAACCCTTTGGTGGCGCAAGAGCCAGCGGCACAAATGATAAAGCAGGAAGTATCCTAAATCTTTATCGCTGGTTGAGTGCAAGAACGATCAAAGAGACATTTAATCCTCCTACGGATTATCGCTATCCTTTTATGCAGGAGAAATAGTAAAGTTGCCACGAGAGAATACAATCAAGTTTTAGAATATAACGGTTTGATGAATGGACATGCTGTTATATTTTGTCAGCTATTTATTCACCAAAAAATCCGTAAAATGAAAAACTTATTAGCCATCTTGATTCTTTCTTCCACTATTTCTTTATCCTCGAAAGGACAGGATGCTGTTCATCTAAAGCCCTTAAAGGTTGATCTTAGCGTTGGTTATGCCATTCCTGGTGGCGAAGGTGTTAAAGGAGGTATAATATTCGCCTTTGAACCAAAGTATGCAGTGATACCAAATCTTGCAGTTGGTTTGCGTTTGGAGGGTGCTATTATTGCGAAGTTCAGTGGTTATGATGAAGAGGGAAATGCATTGAGTACGAAAGTAAAAGCAGCAGGTTCCTATTTAGCTACAGGTGATTATTATTTTACTAACAATTATGCATTGCGTCCATTTGCTGGTGCTGGTGCGGGAATTTTTTCAATTGCTGGTATTGAAGTGAATTCAAACAGCGAGAATATTTCTGGCGGATCTAAATTCGGCGGAATGGTAAGAGGCGGAATTGAAGCGGGCCATTTCCGTTTGAGTCTCGAATATAATATAGTACCAAAAACAACATTTGAAGGTTATGATTCAAATGGTAACTATGTTACCGGTTTAACTTCAAGTAACAATTATATTGGAATTAAAATTGGTGCCTGCATCGGTGGCGGTAGAAAATAGGAGTTAAAAAACTTTTTTATAAAGGCTGTCTTTAAATGACAGCCTTTATTTTTAATGCAGGTATTTTTCGTTTTCTTTGTAAAGCAGTTTAAAATTCATTTTTTGAAATCAATTCTTACAGAACCGCAATTAGAAATAACAATTAAACGACTGGCTCACCAGGTATTGGAAAATCATGTAGATCTTACAAATACTGTTGTAATTGGTCTGCAGCCACGGGGAATTTATCTATCAGACAGGATTGTGGATGAAATAAAAAAGGAAACTGAGTCAGATAAAATTCAGTATGGCAAGTTAGATATAACATTTTATCGTGACGATATCCGAAAAGAACTTCATATTGCTAACCGTACTGATATTCCTTTTTCAATAGAAGGAAAAAATGTGATCCTGATTGATGATGTACTTTATACAGGAAGAACAATTCGTGCAGCATTGGATGCTTTACTTGATTTTGGTCGTCCCGAAAAAGTTGAGCTCTGTGTTTTGATCGATCGTCGTTTCAGCCGGCAATTACCTATACAACCTGATTACATTGGTAAATCAATCGATTCAATTCTCTCGCAAAAAATAAAGGTGTACTGGAAAATTAAAGATGGGAAAGATGAAGTGATCATCTCGAATGAATAAAATCATTTTTTTCCTGCTGCATCTTAATTCAAAAGAATATATTTTTTCTAATCTAAGGCATTCGTCTACTGATAAAAGAGTCAGGAGATTTATGTAATTTTTTGCAATATTTGTGCAATCGGTTGCATTGATATTCACATCAAATACACAGCACATTACATTTTACAAACATCCGTTTGATTAAAAATAAATATGTAATCGGTTGCATATATTTAAAATTCTCTTATATTCGTTACATGAATTTTTAATTCGATAGCGTATATCCTTCAAACCAATTTTAAAACTGCTTGTATTATGGAAAAAAAAATCTGGCGTTTTGCTGATTCAGCAAAACAAATTCTCACACTATTTTTTCTTATGTTAATTACTCTCGGCGCTATGGCGCAGACAGTAGTTACTGGTACTGTAAAAGAAAATGGCATTCCTTTAGTCGGGGCGACGGTTGCGGTGAGTGGAGCAAGTGTAGCAACAAAAACCGACGCAAACGGAAATTTTTCTATTACGCTACCATCAGGAAAAAACTTTTTAGTAATTTCTTCTGTTGGGTTCGACACACAAACTATTGATGTGCGGAACCAGTCGCAATTAAATGTTGAAATGGTTACAGCCGCCGCCAGCTCACTGAGTGAGGTGGTAGTAACAGGGTATGGTACTCAAAAAAGAAAAAATGTAACCGGGGCTGTTTCTTCAATTAATAATAAAACACTGAATGAAATACCGGCACCTAATCTTGCCCAGGCATTGCAAGGCAGAATGGCTGGGGTTAGCGTTGTAAACAATAGCACGCCGGGATCTTCTCCAATTGTTCGTATCAGGGGGATCAGCTCTATAACTTTTGCATCAGATCCTTTATATGTCATAGATGGAATACCAACAGGTAATATATCCAGCTTTGATATGCAGGATATTGAAACTATTGATGTGTTGAAAGATGCTTCTGCTGCGGCAATTTATGGATCACGTGCTTCGAATGGAGTAATCATGATCACAACCAAAAAAGGTAAAAGGGATCGTAAAGTACATGTAAGTCTTAATTCTTTTTATGGTGTACAAAAAGTAACTCAGCGACTTGATCTGCTGAACCCGACCCAGTTTGACTCATATGCAAAGGCTTACAGGGGAAGCTTGGTGCCCAGGCGTGATCCTAATTATGAAAATCCCCCGGGTGTTAAACCTAATTATCCTGCCCGACCGATCTATACTGGTGCTTCAACAACGTACGGCAACCATGTTACCGATTGGCAGGATGAATACTTCCAGGATGGGCCGATGACCCAGACCAATATTGACATGAGTGGTGGCAATGAAATATCGAGGTTTAGTGTTTCTGCAGGTTATTTTGACCAGCAAGGCACTGCTCCCACCGTAGCATTCAAGCGCTACAGTTTTAAGATAAATTCAGACCATATTATAAGCAAGGTATTTACGTTTGGTCAAACCCTTATGGCAACTAATTCTATTCAAATCGGGGATGCCAACTCCGGAGGTTCAAGAAGTAATCTTGTTAATACAATCCGGATGATGCCTTATATGCCTGTAAAAGACCCAACAACAAATGGTGGTTATAGAGGAGTAATTAGTCCGCTAGATGGAGGAGATCCGACCAATCCGATCGAAGACGCTGAATTAAAAAATCCTACAGAAAATACAACTGTAAAGATCCTGGGTACTGCTTTCCTGGAAATCAATATTTTGAAGGGCTTACAATTCAGATCGACTTTTGCTATTGATTATGCAAATGGACGATTTTCCCGCTTTCAGCCGATATTTAATGATAGTGGAACAGTTAATGGTGCCATTTCTAATATCGCTGCAGTCACTGATAACAGAAATACTTCAACCGTGTTACTTTTTACTGAGCAGTTGACTTATAACAAACAATTTGGTCAACATAACATAACAGCAACCGGGGTGTTTGAGTCTCAACAACAAAAAACAAGATCGCTAAACGGCTTCGGAAACCAGCCTACGAATGACATCAGAGTTCTCAATAATGCAACAAATCCAACGACGTCATCCAATTTTGGAGAAAATTTCCTTGTTTCTGCCTTAGGCCGTATTAATTATGATTATGCAGGTAAGTATATTCTGAGTGCCGCTTTTCGCCGTGATGGACTCTCAGTTTGGGCACCCGGAAAGAAATGGGGAAATTTCCCTTCTGCCTCCCTAGGATGGAAAGTTGATCAGGAGAAATTTATGGAGAATGTCGAATTCATTTCTGAATTAAAACTCAGGGGAGGTTTTGGAATTACCGGGCTTAACGGATTGGTTTTAGGAAATACGCCGTGGTTAGTAAATGTAGCCGCTAATAGCTCTTCTTATCCTTTAAACAACCTTGGTAGTCCGAACGGTGCCTTAGGTTCAGGAGTCAACCAACTGGGAAACCAGGACCTGGAATGGGAAACAACCAAACAAACCAATATTGGTGTAGATATGGCGATATTGAAAAACAAATTTACACTAACCGCTGATTATTTTATTCGCCAAACAGATAACCTGATATTAGGTGTGGATGTGCCTCCTTCATTTGGATATATAAATTCTCGTGTTAACCAAAATGTAGGATCAATGAAAAATAATGGTTTTGAATTCTTGTTAGGATATCATGACAAGGCGGGTGATCTTAGATGGGATGTTACTGCTAACGCCACCTTTATTGACAATGAAGTATTAAACCTTGCACCAGGAGTTACCAATATCGAGGCTGGACTCGATAATGCAGATTATGGCCCATATCATGTTACAAATACGAAGCCCGGAGAATCTATTCAGTATTTCTATGGGTGGATCGTAGATGGTATTTTCCAAACAAAGGCTGAGGTTGATGCATCGCCTGCTCAGAAGAATCCTACAGCTGGTCAGACTTATGATCCACTCCTGCACACCTCTGCCGGGGACCTTAAATTCAGGGATCTGGATAAGAATGGCATAATTGATGATAAGGACCGTACTAATCTGGGAAGTTACTTGCCTAAAGTGAGTTACGGATTTACTATGTCTTTAGATTACAAAGGTTTTGATTTCAGCGCTTTCTTCCAGGGATTACAAGGAAATAAGATCTATAACAACACCAGGGTGATCACCGAAGGAATGATCCGGTTTTTCAATGCAGGAACACAAGTGTTGAATGCCTGGACCCCGACTAATACAAATACAGATATCCCCCGTGGCGTTTCAGGTGATCCCAATCAAAATGCCCGGACTTCTACCCGGTTTCTTGAAGACGGATCTTACCTGAGGCTGAAGACTATTTCCCTCGGTTATAATATTTCTTCAGCAAAACTGAACTCATGGACAAAGGGAACTGTTAGCAGTTTCAGAATTTATGTTTCGGGTCAAAACCTGCTGACATTTACAGACTATTCTGGCTATGATCCTGAAGTAGGTAACAGAACGGGCAATAGCTTGGTCAACTCAGTAGATTATGCAATATATCCTCAACCAAAAGCGGTTCAGGTTGGAATCCAGGTAAATTTCTGATAATAAGATTGACTATCTTAAAAAAAAATTAATATGAAAAGTAATATAAAAATATTTGTTTTTGCAGGAGCACTGGCCTTAGTTTCCGTAATCTCCTGTGAAAAGAAACTCAATGTGGTGGATACAAATAGCCCCACACAGGAAAGCTATTTTAAAACCGCTGTAGAACTTGAAAAAGGAGTGAATGGTGTTTACTCAATCATTCGTAGCACAAATTTGTTGGGCAGGGCCTGGCATTATTTCCATAGTATGAGAGGTGGTGAAGTTGGATCAGGCGGCTCACAATTGGAAGTAGAAAATAATGAATTATTGACATCGGCAAATCCATCGGCTACTAATGCTCAACTTAACAATATCTGGACAGCCATCTATCAGATGATTAATAGAGCCAACCTGGTGATATCAAAAGCTCCCGACGTAACAGATAATCCAACCCTTAGAGATAGAGTGTTAGGGGAAGCAAAATTTTTAAGGGCCTGGGCTTATTATGAACTGGTATCACAATGGGGAGATGTGCCTATGTATACGGAACCAGTTGTCTCTTCAACAGGTTTTAAGGGAAAAGAACCTTCGGCAAATATTTACACATTGATCCTTAGCGATCTGGCCGATGCGGCGGTTAAGTTACCTGCATCTTATAGCGGTGCAGATCTTGGAAGAGCGACCAAGGGGGCTGCTAATGCTTTTGCGGGAAGGGTTAACCTGCAGAAAGGCGATTATGCTGCAGCCAAAACAGCGCTGCTGGCCGTTCATAATTCCGGTCTTTACACATTGACAACGGTTCCGTTTTTATGGAATTTTGATGGGGATATTAAATCAAACGGTATCACCCCGGCAGAAACCGGGCATGAGTTTAATAAAGAGTCCATATTTGAAGTTGCTTTTGTTGATAAAGGTGATAATGGCTTTGGTTGGGGAGGTGAAAACACTAATGCTTCTGCTGCAGGTTCAACGATCCGTGCCCAGGACTGGGGCACTACATGGGGCAATGTAAATCCTTCTACCAGGTTATTGGATGAATTTGAGGCAGGCGACCCCAGGTACAAATGGACTTTTTGGGAGTATGGTGATATGGTCCTTACTAAAGCAGGAACTCTTCCTGGCGTACCACTAACAGCTTTTACTAATGGTACCAGCACGAAGACTGGAACGCCGCCTTTGAATAGGATATTCCGGAAATATTCGCTGAATGATTGGGTTCCGGTAGCTGGTATTATTCCTTCAGGGCTCAATTACCGTCTTATTCGATATGCAGATGTCTTACTAATGCTCGCAGAATGCGAAGCTGAAGCAGGAACTCCGGCGCAGGCCGCCATTTATATTAACCTGGTTCGTGCAAGGCCTGGTGTAGCTATGCCGGCCGTTGCACCTGCAACTAAAAATGACGCCTTAAAGGCAGTAATGCATGAAAGGGCAGTGGAACTGGGAGGAGAATGTATAGACAACATTGATATTATACGTTGGAGAAAGAAAGGGTATTATACTACCTTAAATTTAAAACCCGATCCAAGACCAGGCCAGGTTAATGAGTTGCGAATTCCAAGTAACGAGATATCAAGAAATCCGCTAGTTCAATAAAAGTTTATCAGCAATGATTTTTATAACTGAAGGCTGTCTAAAAAGACGGCCTTCTTTTGTATGAACAGGTAATGCGATTTAATTCAGATTTATTACGAAATTGTACAAGTATCTTAATTTGTTTCCTATAAAATATAATATTCATCAGTATGCAGGAACGGGTTCATTATAGTTTATTTATTTTTCTTAGCCTCCTGTTTTTTTTTACTTCATGTGGTAGCAAACAGAAGAATACTTTGTTCACACAATTACCTTCTTCTGCATCAGGTGTCCATTTTAG
Organism: Chitinophagaceae bacterium; assembly: GCA_036524255.1. Classification (GTDB taxonomy): domain Bacteria; phylum Bacteroidota; class Bacteroidia; order Chitinophagales; family Chitinophagaceae; genus VBAS01. The sequence continues at coordinate 3,964 of DATDCP010000200.1, read as the reverse complement.
CAATGATGTTAAAGACACAGACTCTTCTTATTCTTTTATAAATGAATTTGGCTATATGGGTGGTGGTGTTGGTATTGGGGATTTCAATAATGACGGGTTAAAAGATATTTTCTTTTCAGGTAACCAGGTTAGTTGCCGCCTGTATATCAATAAAGGCAATAACAAATTTGATGATATAACAACAACAGCCGGTATTGAAACAAATGTGTGGTGTACGGGTGTTAGTATCGCAGACATAAACAATGACGGTTATGATGATATTTACGTGTGTGTTTTTGGAAAAGACCTGATGACCCGTTCGAAAAATTTATTATTCATTAATCAGCATGATCTCACATTCCGGGAAAGTGCCGCAGAATATGGATTGGCTGACGATGGCTATTCTACGCAGGCTGCTTTTTTTGATTATGATAAAGATGGTGATCTCGATATGTATCTTACCAATTATTTATTGGCTGACCGTAACGCCAATACCATCTACCCACGGGACAGAAGTGGTTTATCAACTGCTAATGACAAATTATTCCGTAATGATGGCGATTCGGTTAACCGTGGATATCCTTTGTTTAAAGATGCTACGATCGGGGCCGGGATAAAAGAAGATGGGTATGGCCTGGGCTTATCTGTCAGCGATTTTAATAATGATGGATGGCCTGATGTATATGTGGCGAATGATTTTGTAAGTAACGATAATCTTTGGCTTAACAATCGCAATGGAACTTTTACTAATTGCATCAGCCGCTCACTTCAGCATCAAAGCTATTCCAGCATGGGATCAGAGGCCGCCGATATTAATAACGACGGATTACCTGATATAGTTACCCTCGATATGATGCCCGAAGACAATGAGCGGAAAAAGACATCTTTTTCTTTCATGAATTATGAACGCTACGAGGCAGAGCGGCATATAGGATATGAACCTGAGTTCATGCGGAATATGCTACAACTTAATAACGGTACCTATGCTGCCGGGGATACAAGTATGCCTTTTTTTAGTGAAATTGGTCAACTGGCAGGCATTCATCAAACAGATTGGAGCTGGAGTGTACTACTTGCAGATTTTGATAATGATGGATGGAAAGATATGCACATTACAAATGGTATCGGCAGGGATTTTATTAATGCAGATTTCCTGGAGTTCAGCTCAGGGATATTTAGTAATAACATGTCAGAAGAAGAGCAACAAAAAGCGATTAGAAAAAAACTATCTTCTCTCAGGCATGTTAATCTTCCCAACTACCTGTACATTAATCAACACGGCTACACTTTCTCTGACTCTTCAGGAAGTGCAGGCATTAATGAGCTGTCCATGTCAAATGGAGCAGCGTATGCTGATCTTGACAATGACGGAGATCTTGATCTTGTTACAAACAATATCAGCAAAGAGGCTTTTATTTTTATTAATAATACAATTCAAAAAAACAAACCGGTCAATAATCATTTTCTTAGTGTCCGGCTTAAAGGAGATAGTTTAAATACCCATGGATTCGGTACCAAAGTGTTTTTATATTATGATAAAGGCAAAGTTCAGATGCAGGAGCAGAACCCGGTGAGAGGTTATTTTTCGTCTGTGGATATGCAACTGCTTTTTGGTTTGGGCAAAGAAGATCATATCGATTCTCTTATTACTATATGGCCGGATAACGCAAAGCAGGTGATCAGGAATATTGTTGCTGATACAACAATAGAGCTTTCACGGAAAGACGCAGCAAAATATGATTTGCTTATACCCGCTGAAATATCATCGCTTTTTTCAGACATAACTGCTTCTTCCGGTATCGCATTCCTGCATCATGATTATCCATTCAATGATTTTGCGGAACAAAGATTGTTGCCGCAGAAATACTCCCAGTTAGGACCTTTTATTTCAACGGCCGATATTAATAATGACGGGGCCATTGATTTTTTTGTAGGTGATGGTTTTAATGCTCCCGGTAAAATTTTTACGCAGCAACAAAACAAATTTTTTCATTCAAAAAATATTACTGACAGTATCAAATGGCAGGAGGATATGGATTGTGTTTTATTTGATGCAGACAACGATGGCGATGCTGATCTTTTTATTACAAGCGGTGATACCCGCTATGAAGAAAATTCTGATTATTATAAGCCGCGCTATTATACAAATGATGGCAAGGGAAATTTCAACCTGCAGCTAAATGCAATTCCTGCTAATGTAAAAACGATAGCAGGCTGCGTAAGCGCCGGCGATTATGATCTTGATGGAGATATGGACCTTTTTATTGGCGGGCGGGTGTCTAAAGCATACCCGGTTTCTCCGCAGAGTTTTTTGTTGCAAAACAATAAAGGAGTTTTTTCCGATGTAACTGAAAAAATTTGCCCTGCTTTAATTAATCCTGGTATGATCACTTCGGCTGCATGGACTGATATCGACAATGATAAAAAACTTGACCTGGTAGTCGCCGGAGAGTGGATGCCAATACGTTTTTTCAAAAATGACCAGGGCATTTTAAAAGAGGTTACTGATCAAACGGGGTTAACAGAAACAAATGGAATGTGGCGCAGCCTTATTGCGACTGATATAGATAATGATGGGGATATGGACATTGTAGCAGGGAATTTGGGTTTGAATTGCGAATATAAAGCCAGCGTTGCAGAACCTATGGAGTTATATGCTGGTGATATGGATGGAAACGGAAGTATTGATCCTGTTTTTTTCTATTATATAAAAGATAACAACGGTAAAAAGAAATCGTTTCCGGCAATCAGCAGGACTATGCTTGCAAGCCAGGTGCCTGCAATAAAAAAACTATTTTTATTGAATAGCAAATATGCCAATGCTTCGTTTGAAGATATTTTTAAAGGAAAAAAAGATGATCTTCTGCATTTTTCCTGTAATGAAACAAGAAGCTGTTATTTTGAAAATACCGGTAATGGTAAATTTATTAAACATTCATTCCCCCAGGAAGCGCAATTTGCTCCGGTAAATGCAATTATCTGCGATGATCTAAACAATGACGGGTATAAAGATCTGCTTTTAGCAGGGAATGAATATCAAACGGAAGTAATGACCGGACGTTATGATGCTTCTTATGGATGTTTTCTGAAAGGAAGCGACAAAAAAATATTTACGCCTGTATCTCCTGTGCAAAGCGGATTTATAATTAAGGGAGATGTAAAAGATATGGCACTTATCCGTGGGGTGAAAGGGGAGAAGCTGGTGCTTGCTGCTGTGAATAACGATTCACTGAGGGTGTTCCGTATCAATAAATGATGTTATCATTAAATGGGCTAAAAAATTTTATGTACGTATGTTGCGCTATGCCTGCCTGGGTTTAATGATATGTTTTAATCTTTCTGTATTTTCCCGGCAATACAAAAATTTTAAAGTATCTGTGTATTCACGGGCTTACGAAACGCAGAAAATGGGAGATACAACCGGCCCATTCATTCAGGGTATTTAAATTTGAGTAAATTGATTATGACAGAATGTGATCATATAAGATATTTATTGTAAATGGTTTTTATCATTGTATGAAATATAATAAGGCCATATCGATATTTTTTATACTGGCATTTTTAATTGTTTCTTGCAAGCACAAGCCACTGCCAAACCAGGAAATGATTGATCTTTTACGGTCAACAGATAAAAATGTGGATCATCCCGAAAATACCTTTTCTCCTGAAGCCGTTTTGAAGTTTGCTGATTCTTTGCTTAATGCGTCACCTGCAGCAGATGATATAATGAGGTTAAGGTATAAAAAGGCAAGTGCCTTGCTGCAGTTAGGAGAAGAACAAAAGGCTGCCGATATTTTTGAAGATATGCTGAGTAAAACATCGTCGCTTGACTTTGACCGGCGCAGGTCAATTATGAAAGAACTCGCCATAACTTATATGCGTTTAGGAGAACGAACCAATTGTTTTCACAATCACACATCTGAATCTTGCATTTTTCCTATTTCATTGGCCGGAGTGCACATGGATAAAAAAGGTTCCGAAAAGG
>DATDCP010000199.1:0-6687 GCA_036524255.1 Chitinophagaceae bacterium | reverse complement strand
TGATCTTGCTTTTACTGATTGCTGGCTTAAATGAAATATACTGCTCCATGCTGCTGCATCATAAACATCCTGGTCAAGCGGCAATCCATTTCTTAAGCAATCGATCAATCGCCAGTCCATAATAAAATCCATACCACCATGTCCACCAACTTCTTTTGCTATTTCGCCAATATGATTGACAATGGGCGGTGAATATTTTTTATAGAGTTCTTCCAATTCTTCTTTTTTGATCCAGCTATGACCAAAAGCAATTCGCTCGGGACCGGGCCATTTTTGTGCTGCACCTTTTGTACCGCTTACCAAATGAATTCTTGAATAAGGGCGAAGCGAAGAAACATCATGTTGAAGCATGATGCTCTTGCCTTTATTTGTGCGAATAATAGTCGTATTCATATTGCCGCGATAAGGCTTGTCAACGTATTCTTTAAAGAAATCATCTTTTGCCGCCATGTCTTTTGCCATATTATTCAAAGTAAAATCATTTGTACTCATGCTTACCAAATGATCAAATTTATCACCGCGGTTAATATTCATGCATTGTGCAATGGGACCAAGTCCATGGGTGGGATAAAGATTTCCGTTCTTGCCAATGTTCTCTTTCAACCGCCACATATCGGAGTATGCTTTTTTATTAAACAGGTAATCTTTTGAAAGATCATGAATATAGGCTCCTTCAGCATGCACTAATTCACCAAACAATCCCTGTCTTGCCATATTTAATGTGAGCAATTCAAAAAAATCATAACAACAATTCTCCAGCATCATGCAATGCTTCTTTGTTTTTTCAGAAGTTTCAACTACTTGCCAGCACTGATCAACTGTTTCTCCAACATTTACTTCACTGGCTGCATGCTTTCCGTTTTTCATCGCGTAGACAGATATAGGGCCATGAAGATGCCAGGGTGTACAATTATAAACAAGATCTATCTCATTGCTTTCACACATTGCTTTCCACCCATCTTCTCCACTGTATTCTTTTGCCTTTGGTAAACCCGCTTTGACCAATATCTCTTGTGCTTTAGAAGCACGGTCTGGATATTTATCACATAGCGCTTTAATTTCAACGCCTTCAATAACACTCATTCTTTGAACTGCGCCGGGGCCCCGCATGCCTAAACCAACAAAACCAATTCTTACTTTATCCAGTTTAGGTGCTGCATACCCACACATATTGAAAGATTGTTTGCCGTAATCAGGTAATTCATTTCTGTCTTCCTGATCCTTTCTCACTTTGGCAAAAGTTGGTAAGCCAACTGTTAATGCACCAGTTCCTAAAGAAAGATTGCGTAAGAATTTTCTGCGGTTTGATTTCATATTGCAATAATTGAGGCTGCAAGTTCCTGAAATAAACGGTAGGAAGATACAGAAGGAATAAAATAGAGCAAACGATTGAAATTATACAGATTAGTTTATACTACCTGATCATCAATGGCGTCTAAAAAATCTTTTCGTTTACGATGTGATACTTCAAGCTTAGCATCATTTTGCATAACTACAAAACCTCCGTTGAATCTTTGAAATTCTTTTATATGGTTAAGGTTAATAAGTGTGGAATGGTGAATGCGGAAAAATTTATGTGAAGTAAGTTGGGATTCAAAATCACCCAAAGGCTTTGAAGCAATAATTCTTTTTCCATTATGCAGGAAAATGTTTGTGTAAACTCCATTCGCCTCACAATATAGTATGTCAGACATATTGATAAAAACGATCTTGTCGGCCATGGCTATGCCAATCCTTGTATCTGAGGAAACAACAGATTGGGATAACAATTTTTCAAGACTTTGAAGTTGAGAGCCAAGAAGGTTTTCATTTTTCCTTATCTCCGTTTTAATTTTTGCAACCAAGCTTACTATTTCACTTGCTTCAATAGGCTTTAATAAATAATCAATGGCACTAAGCCGTAAAGCATCAATTGCATAAGCATTAAAGGCTGTAATAAATACAACGCGGAAGGTTGGACTTGTAAATGAACGAACCAGGTCTATGCCACTCATGCCCGGCATTTCAATATCAAGGAAAACAAGGTCAGGGCGATGTTCTTCTATCAGCGATCTTCCAAGTTGCGGTGAGTTACTGGTGGCAATAACCTGGACATCATTACGGCATTTCTTTTTTAAAATAATTTGCAGTGATTCTATAGCCAGCGGTTCATCGTCTATAATAATTGCCCGTATCATCTTTCAATTTTGTAAATGAACGGAAGGTTTTACCGGAACTTTTACAGACACCAGTGTTCCTGTCACTTCGTTGCCCGTCATCACATCCGTTACATCAATTTGTATCGAGGAGCTATACTCCTTATTCAGCAGTTTTATTCTTTTGCTGAGTAACTCCATTCCCTTTGATTGATGTTGTTTGCGAAATAGACTTTTTAACTCTTCTGCTTTTTTTCTTCCTACGCCATTATCTTCGATTTCATAATTCACTGTTCCATTTTGCCTGAAGATGCGTATCTGTAACCGTTTGTTGTTTTCTTTATGTGAAAGCCCATGCCAAATTGCATTTTCAACATAGGGCTGAAGGAACATATTGGGAATAAAAGTTTTTTCTTTATCCAATTCTGAATCTGCTGAAATAGAATATTGCATGTCAGGCACTCTTAAACTTTCCAGGCTCAAATACAATGCAAGGAAATTGATTTCCTTTTCAAGAGGTATAAAAGGCTTGTCTGCATTTTCCAACAGCATGCGCAGCAATCTGGCAAATTGTGAAAGATAGGATTGGGATTTATCAGAATCTTCTTTCAATATTAAAGTTTGTATCGAGTTCAGTGAATTGAACATGAAATGAGGATTCAATTGTGAACGCAAACTTTGCATTTCCAACTCTGCCATTTTATGAATAGATTCTGCTTTTTCAACAGCTATTTTCTTTTCGTTTCGCTGGCGTAGAAAAAAGAAAAGAAAAACAGAGCTCATTACTACAAGAATCAAACCCATCAGCAATAAATTATTCATTTGCTGTTTTTCTGCTCTGAGTTTTTCCCGCTTGACCTTTTCAGCTGCCATTGATTTTTCAGAGTTTGCTCTTTCAGCTTCAATGGCTTTTTCTTTTTCAAATATTTCTTTTGCAATTGCCTTTTCATTAATAATTCTTTCATCAGCAAATTTCTTCTCCTGTTCAAGTTTTTGATCAGCAAGTATTTTTTCACTTGTTGCTTTTTCATTTGCTACAATTAATTGTTGCCGTGCTTTTGCTTCTATCTGTGCTTTTTCCACTTCATGTTGTGTATTGATTTCTGAGACCTTTGTGGAAAGTTCATTGTTGAACATTGAATCTTTCATATCCAAGTATGAAGTTAAATACAGAAGAGAATTTTTCGAATCATCTATTCCCTTGTAGGCATTGTACAAACCAAAATAGGCGTCTAAAATATACCAAGAGGCATCATGGAAGTAAAAGGATGGGTCATCCTTTATCTCCAATGCAATCGCAAGACCTTTATGCAAGTAATTTATTGCTTCGTCATATTTTTCTTTGGCATCAATTCCATTTAAGCTATAAGCTTGTTTATAATAAACTGTTCCGATCTCTGTAGATAGCCTACTTTGAGAGACTTTCGACGCAGAATATTTTTTTAAAGTAGCAAAGAAATATCTTAATGCCTCGGGATAATTGCCCATATCTTTATAAATAGCGCCGAGAACTCTGTATCTAAGTGTATCTGATCGCAATGGAACTATCTGGTTCTTTATTTCAATGGATTTAAAGCAATATTTCAGAGCTTCAGGATAATTACCTAGCCGTTGGTATGTTAACCCCAATTGCAAATAAAGTGACTCATGTCTTGCTAAGTCTTCCTTTTCCTGTTCTAAGGACATTTTTAATGACAGCAATAAATACCTAAGAGCTTCAGAAAAATTACGAATTTGGTAATAAGCCATACCAATGGTAAAATATTGATTGATAATACAAGCAGTATCTTTTATATCTTCTGATATTTTAATAACCTTAAAATAATTTTTCAAGGATAAATCAAAGTTTCTATTTAAACTTGCGTTCACTCCCTCTCTATAAATAGAATATCCTTTTGCCCATTTAAGCTCGACTATTATAGGAGCCATTAATTTTGTAAAACCTATTTTATTTGCCAGTACTAATGCAGTGTTGAGATGATTTATTTCTGTCGCCCAATCATAATGTTCTTTCACTTGATTATAGAGAAAATTCTTTCGGGAGGCCAGAAAATTTGCAAGTTGCTCTACATCTTTGGCTGATTTCACAGCCTTAATTTTCAACAACAATGAATCAGTAACATAGGGTATTAATTGAGAAACTGGTTCCGTTGTTTGTGCAAGCAAATATCCACTGCCGGGCAGCAGTAGTATAAAACAAAACAATTTGAAATAAATATTTTTCACTATCGGAAATTTTTTATCTAAAAGAAAACCTCAATCAAATGAATTAAAAAGAAATTAAACTCCAGATTAGATAGGGTGTGAGAATTAGAGAGGAATTACCGTTTCATTACCATGTCTGCCTTTTCTGGGCATAGCAATGCCTCTTAAGTTAGTAAATTAAAACAAGCAGCCTTCAAAATTCGTGTTGTTTTTCTATCTGTACCTTTTTTAGGAATAACTGTCAGGAAATGAGTAAAACGCACCTTAGTGGGTCACACTTATTTTTTCGGGCTAACGGTTATGCAGGATGGCTCTACAGTTGTTAATCTTGTATTGATTGCTGTAAATGTTGATGATACTTTTAATATTAGCAATCATTTTTCTTTCACCATAAAATTCTTATTATGAAACAAATTCTTTTTTGCACGCCATCAGCCTTGATCATCAATGTATGTATGTTTATTTTTGTATTCACCTCATGCAAAAAGCAAACTACTGAAATACCGACAACAGGTGAAGAAATAGCTACTGCAAAATCGGGAAGAAATCCAAATACACTTCAAGTAGTTTCATTACGAGTCACTATAAACGATGCAGAGGGATATAATATCACTAGTGACGGTAAGGGAGATTATATTAATGGTACAGATTATGTTCAGGCAATACTTGATCAATCAGGTACATTTGCATTTAACACCTTTTCGCCTCCTCAAAAAATCAAAAACGCTTCCGTTAACAGATGGGTAGTATATAACTTTAATAATCCTGTTGACCCAGGCAATACTTACCAGCCATCTCCGGATAACAGTCATAACTATCATTTTTCAACCGGTGGCACTTTTTACGGTACAAATCCATTTATTCCACTTCAGAATCTTGGTGTTGACGGAAATCCAGCTACTGAATGCATCTACATGGGAAATGGCATATCCAATAACACAACCACTTGGCGGGTAAGTTTTCACAAAGGGTTGGAAAATACCGAGACAAGCCCCACAGCATTTGCAGTAGTGACAAGAGTAAGCCCGACTCAGTGGACTATAACTCCGATGGGGGGCTGTTCACCCAACTCAAATGTGGGGTCTTTACGTAATAATGCCGATGATACACTGTATGGTTACTATTATCTTCCTTTTTCTTTTACACTTACAAAGCTTTAAATTGATTATGGAATAATAAACATCCACCATTAATCATACATTAAAGGCCATCTTCGGATGGTCTTTCGCTTTTAAATCCAATACATAGTAATATGCTCAATATTATTTCTTTCATGGCTATAAAATTCATTGGTGATTTTGCAGAAAACTTGTCAGTGTATTATGGAGATTTACTTCAATAAGTAAGGTAAAAATCATTTAAAAAGTCATAATGAATGATGGGTGGCTAATTGAACATAATAACATTATACTGCACATTTCCCAAGCAAAATCATATGATATATAGGAATAAATCCGGTATTTTAAAACAGCTTTTGGCTTTAGATTTGAACTATGATAACTGTTGGTATTAAATCCGTATTTATGAAAAAGACCTTTGTTGTCAATGCACTGATGATCTTGCTATCCTATGTTTTTTTATTGTTAGTATTATAATAAGAGGATTGTAGAGATAGACTACAGGATCAAATGTTTACTGGTTTTCTAAAAGACCGGGTCTCCTTTCTTTCGTTCTTTTTAAAGATTCCTCATTACGCCATTCTTCGATCAGCCTGTGATTTCCACTAAGCAAAGCCTCAGGTACTTTCCATCCGCGAAAATCTTCTGGTCTTGTATACACGGGTGGCGCCAGTAAATTATCCTGGAAAGAATCGAATAAAGCCGATGTCTCATCATTCAAAACTCCGGGTATTAACCTGCCAATGCAATCAACCAATACAGCTGCGGCTAATTCACCACCGCTTAAAACATAATCGCCGATCGATATTTCTTTTGTTACAAAATGTTCCCTGATCCTTTCATCAATGCCTTTATAATGACCGCAGATCATAATGATATTCTCTTTCAGGGAAAGATTATTTGCAATTTTTTGATCAAGCATTTCACCATCTGGTGTTAAATAGATCACTTCATCATATTTTCTTTCCACAGAAAGTTGTTCTATAACTTTTGCTAACGGCTCACACATCATTACCATACCTGCACCTCCGCCATATTGATAATCGTCTACCTGGCCATATTCATTCACCGCCCATTGGCGCAGGTTGTGTATATGAACTTCCAATAATTTTTTTTCCTGTGCTCTTTTCATGATGCTGTGCTGCATCGGGCTTTGCAACAAATCCGGTAAAACGCTTATTATATCAATTCTCATAATTGTAAAGTTACAAAATCGAAAAGTGAGGTTT
>DATDCP010000198.1:0-2983 GCA_036524255.1 Chitinophagaceae bacterium | reverse complement strand
ATTTGCATCCAGCATGTATTTCATATCCTCTACCTGGCTGAATTGTTCATCAAGATTTGTTTTTGATATCTTGACCCTGTTCACAAGATCATACACAAACAATTTTAGATCTCCTTTTTCCCAATACAACACAGCGAGTCTCGTCCCTTTTCCATCCCATGCCATTATTGGGTAGTTAGGATTCTTTTCATCCTCTCTTGATCTTGCGCCAAACTTTACCAACACTTTGCGGTTAGTAAAATTCTCATTCAGCACTATAGAATATTTTCCTTGTTTGAATTCCACCACGGCATAGCTCATATTCCGTGGAATAGGATTGGCATTGAAACGGATAAAATCTTTTTTCTTGATGAACTCACTCACTGATAACTGGCCTTTCGGCGCCACTCTTCTGCCACGAATATCTTTTAAGTATTTCTGGCTTTCTTCTGTCATGAAATTAGTGAGCAGGGTTTTGAATTTTTTCTGCTTGGTAACACGATTGCACGCCGCATTCAGATTACGATAAATGCGGGCCAGGTAAAGCATGTAAGTCGTTTTGTTTTTACCATATTTATCACCTACCCAACGCCAAAAAGCATGACCGGCGAGCAAAGGTTTTTCATGAGCAAACTGATAGAAATTATTATAACGACCGCTTAGTAAAGCAGATTTCAGATCATCATCCAGTTGAGCACTCCAGTTTTCAGCTGCATAGGCAATATATCCGTCCGTAAGCCATTGCGGCAGATCAAGCAATGCCTGGTTAGCGGCGAACTCACCCAGGTCATCTCCAAATAAAACATTATCGACAAGCACTTTTGCAATTCCTTGCCGTACTTGTCTTTTTAAGTTTTCGTGATTGCCATCGAAGAACAAAATAATTTTATTATTCACCAGTTTGGTAACACCCCCGGTGTTTTGCCAGTCAATACCAAGTCCAATATTGCTTTGTTGAAATTCATCAAAGTTGTTATAAACAACAATGTTGGCACGACGCTGTAAGCCATATTCAACAAATTCTTCAATGCCCGACAGTTCTTCTTCGGCCACTTGTGCCACATACTTGCCAAGAGCCAGCCCATCCTGGCTGAAATAAGTATTAAAATTTTCTGTCTGGTAAAATTTCCAATTGAACTTCTGGTATTGCACCCGGTTCTTTCCAAATTCCACCGAGTTCACCTGCGCATTAGTTTTCAGGGAGAAGAAAACCACCGTAAAAAGGATAAGTCTGAATTCTTTCTTCATAAGATCTGTCCTGTTTCGTCTAAAAATTAAAAATCGGATTTAAATAAAGTATAGTTGCTGCAATAGACTTATAAGTTTTTTGTTGCGAGGTGAATTGCGAGGCTGGGCCGAAGCAAAATCTCCTCAAATTCTATGTTTTTGTTTATCAACAATTGAGCCCTGATGTGACTTTCGTTGCGACGCTCCGTTTAACTTCCAGTTCACTGATCAACTTTTTTCGGGACATGATATGACTCTAAAACTATTTCACCTCTGACGTCCCTCTTTTCACGAAATTGCGGTTCTAAAGTACGGAAAACCCTCCATGTTAAGCGTTAAGGCATTTACATTTAATCCCGTTCAGGAAAATACCTACGTTTTGTATAACGAAGCAGGGCTATGCTGCATTATTGACCCGGGTTGTTATTTTCAGCAGGAGCAGGATGAGCTAAAGAACTTTATAGAAGAGAAGGCCCTTCAACCAAAGTTACTGCTTAATACACATTGCCATCTCGATCATGTGTTTGGCAACAAATGGACTGCCAAAAAATGGGATCTTACTCTTCATATCCATGAAAAAGAAAAACCCGTGCTTGATTTTGCACCACAAAGCGGGGAAATGTGGCAAATGCCTTTTGAAAATTATGATGGAGAGTTGATCTTTTTAAAAGAAGGAACAAACATCAAACTCGGAAATGATGAAATGGAGATCCGTTTCACCCCGGGTCATTCACCAGGCAGTGTTTGTTTTTATCATCCACCGGATCCTGCGGATGAACGCGGCGGTTTTGTTATTGGTGGCGATGTTTTATTTAATGGTAGTATTGGTCGTACTGATCTGCCCGGCGGTGATTTCAAAACTTTATTTAATAGTATTCAAACCCAGCTATTCACTTTGCCTGATGAAACAAAAGTTTATTCCGGTCATGGACCGATGACAACAGTTGGATTTGAGAAAATGAATAACCCGTTTGTGAAGTTGTATTAAGCGATCTTCGGAGTGAAGTATTTTCCAATATAAGGTAACTTTTGAAACTCTTTCCTTTCGACATTAAGAATAAGCAATGTAAATAAACCAATTAAAGTAAGACCAACACCACGATTTATCCAAAAATTCAGATCCAGCAGCAGGAATGCCTGGTGAATTCCAAACAGTAAGATGCAAATAACAATATAGGCGATGAGTTTTTTCTTTGCATAAGGAACAGGATAATGTTTTTGCCCAAGTACATAACTTGTTACCATCATAAAACCATAACACAAAATGGTAGCAATGGCACATGCCATATAACCCCACACAGGAATAAAAAACCAGTTGAATAAAATAGTAATAGCTGCTCCGCCGATGGTGATCCAGGCCCCGATAAGATTCCGGTCAGTGAGTTTATACCATACAGATAAGTTATAATAAGCACCAAGAAAAATTTTTGCAACCATCAATATCGGGACAACTTTTAATCCTGTATAATATTCGGGATGCCTTGTTCCCATAAAATATTTCCAAACGTCAAGGAACAATACAACAGCAAGAAAACAAAAACAACAAGCGATAATAAAGAATTTCATTACACGGGCATACGTTCTTTGAGCATTCTCACTGGTTGATTGTTTAAAGAAAAAAGGTTCGGCGCCCATTCGGAATGCCTGGATAAATAAAACGATCAATACTGCTAGTTTATAGTTAGCTGAATAAATTCCTGATTGTGAAAATGCCTGCTCTGTAGTGCCGGGGTAAAGTTTCAATAACATGATGCGATCAATGGTTTCATTTATCATT
>DATDCP010000197.1:0-16899 GCA_036524255.1 Chitinophagaceae bacterium | reverse complement strand
CCCTCTACCAAAATTTTTATCAATAGCAATACTGATTGGTTTGATGCGAAGATCGATATTGTTTTTGGTGATCAGCAGGTAAGTGTGGCAGAAGTAAAAAGGGCATTGGCAAATAAACAACAATTTGTTCAGTTAGGGGATGGTACACTTGGGATCCTTCCGGAAGAATGGCTAAAAAAATATTCATTGTTATTCCGTGTTGGTGAAGGAAAGACAAACCAGCTTAAGCTAAGTCGCTTTCACATGAGTGTGATCGATGAACTGTATGAGAACAGGGATGAAAATGAATTAGTGTTAAAGCTGGAAGAGAAATATGAAAATCTGAAAGAGTTTAACACGATAAAAGAAATTGATCTGCCGGATGAATTGCAGGGAACTCTACGCCCTTACCAGGTTTCCGGTTATCATTGGTTGAATTATTTAAGTGAAGTAAAATGGGGCGGCATTCTTGCAGATGACATGGGTTTGGGAAAAACGGTGCAGGCATTAACATTTATGCAGCATTTTAAAAATGTTCATGGAAAGCTGCAGGCAATGGTCGTTTGTCCAACCACACTTATCTATAACTGGGAAAACGAAATAAAGAAATTTACACCAAAACTTACTTACTATATACATCATGGCGCTACAAGATCAAGGGACAAGGAAAAATTTGCCAATTGCGATGTTATCATTACAACCTATGGCACATTACGCAGTGATATAAAACTATTAATGACGATTGGGCTGGATTATTTATTGCTGGATGAAAGCCAGGCGATAAAAAACCCATTGAGTAAAGTAACAAGAGCGGCGTCTTTATTAAATGCGAAAAACAGGCTGTGCATGAGTGGTACACCGTTGCAGAATAATACGTTTGACATTTTTGCGCAAATGAATTTTCTGAATCCTGGGATGCTTGGTAGCATGGAATTTTTCAGACAGGAGTTTGCAATACCTATTGATAAATTCGGGGAGCCAGACCGAAAAGAACATTTGAAAAAAATTCTTTACCCTTTTATTCTTCGTCGTACAAAGGAACAAGTGGCAAAAGACCTACCGGATAAAACAGAAACTATCCTTTATTGTGAAATGGAGGATGAGCAGCGGAGTATTTATGAAGCATATAGAAATGATTACCGTAATCAAATATTGGGAACAATAGAAACACAAGGGATACAAAGATCACAGCTAACCATTTTGCAGGGATTGATGAAGCTTCGGCAGATCTGTGATTCCCCTGCTATATTAAATGAAACAGATAAGTATGAAAATCATTCGATCAAACTGGATGAATTGTCCAGGGAGATCGTAGAGAATATCGGTAATCACAAAGCATTAGTGTTCTCCCAGTTCCTCGGCATGCTTGCATTGATAAGAGGCAGGCTGGATCAGTTAGGAGTGAAGTATGAATATTTTGATGGAAGTACAGCAGCGCCTGACAGGGAAAAAGCGATCCAGAGTTTTCAGAATGATGAAAGTGTAAGAGTGTTTTTAATTTCATTAAAAGCCGGCGGTGTAGGGTTGAACTTAACTGCCGCCGATTATGTATATATCGTTGACCCATGGTGGAACCCTGCCGTGGAGCAACAGGCAATTGACAGAACACATCGTATTGGCCAGGATAAAAATATTTTTGCTTACCGTATGATCTGTGTGGATACTATTGAAGACAAGATCATTCAACTACAGGAAAAGAAAAGAGCATTGGCAAAAGACCTGATCGCTGATGATTCTACGTTCGTGAAATCACTGACGAGAGAAGATGTAGAATACCTGTTTAGCTAATTCATTTTTTTAGTTTAGCCATTGAAAAAATTCCACGAAAGGGGTATTGGATGACCCCCCATTGACTATTGTATATTTATATCCCACCAAGTAACAACACCACGGATTCTGTCTGAAAACCGTTCAACAGAGTAAGACATTTACCATTCAACTATTTTTATGAGAAAGACATTTTTGTTACCGTCCATGCTTTGGGCAGCGATGTTCCTATTTTTTTCTTGTCAAAAAGAAAAAAAATCAATTAATCAAAATTCGTCAGAGCTACAATCTAAAATTAATCTTTGGTTAGAGGAACAAAACATTACATCTAACATCACAAAAAAAAACAATATACAATCATTGAAAATTAATCTTGAGTTTTCAAAAGTCAGGTTTGAAAAATTAGGGCAAAACGAGCAATTTCTTGTGGTTCCGATTTCGGAAGAGTATAAAAAAACAGGAAAGTTTGAAAAAAGTTCAATTATCAATTTACTCTTAGTAATTGATGAACTGGGAAATATTAAGAGGGGAAATATCTCGGAATTCATACCTGAATCAAGTTCACGAATGGATAAGCTACCTTCAAATACCTTTTTTAACCTTTATAATAATTGTGACCTTGAATGTGATGGTACGTTTCGTTTTCTAAGTGTTACCGGAAAATGGCTTCATCAATTTGGTGTGACAAATGGAAAGGTAAGTTCCAAGGGAATTGTAAAAGGTAAGATAGATGCTCCGAACACTGCTTCTATTAGCCGGATAAATTCCTGCATAGTATACTGGTGGGTTACTGAATATTATAACTTCTATGGTGAAATCATTCGAGTGACGGAACAATATATCGGGATGGTCTGTACGAATGAGGATTGTGCAGATCCAAATAATGCAATGTTGTGTCCTGATGGAACTGGAGACAGTGGGGGTGGTACAGGCGGAGAACCGGAATCGTGTTGCATTGTCGATCCTAATGTTCAATTTACCTCACAGTTAATTAATATACAAGACGATATTTGCGGTCTTGAAGGCAGTAATCCGGTCACGGGAAATCCTACAAAGCCATGTACACATAGATGGACTTTTCATCGCTGGCATGCACTTTGGTTTACGTGGACTTTTACAAGCATAGCAAATGCAGATCTTGAAAAAGAGGCTGGCACTTGGAAGTTTAAAACGGCAACCTTTCAAGGTGTAGCCAGAGATGGACAATTGCCATATTGCATTTCATCTGTTTGTATTGTAAATTCAGCAGTTACATCTATTCGTGCCGATAAATTGAAAGCAAAACTAATACTTGATTATACGATTGAGAACAAAGTTGTTTGTTATTCATGGTGGTCTCCGAACAATTCGTATAACACTTTGACAAATGAATGGTCCCCACCACAGTAATAAAGAACATCAATATTTACAACTTCATTTGAATTAATTTAAATATTATGATAAACGGACTAAATCAGATCATTTTGAGCTTATTGCTTATACTTGGTGAGTTACGGTTAATAAATTGTGGGAGTGATAATGAGTTTGAACTAAGAGCAATCAATTTGATCAAAACGACACCTTTAGTTAACCGGGATAATTCTCAGAGCATAATGGAAAACCGTTATAATGTATATTATTATAAAGATCTCATTATGTATATGTTTAATTATCGGTTTGATTCATTAGTTGATAATGAAATGGTTTTACAGGAAACCAGATATTTTTATTTTGTATCTCATAAAGACAGCGCTTACGGATATAAGTATCAAATTAAGATTGATGAAACTAACACTCATCGTATGAGATATAAAAAAGATTCTTTATTAAAATCTTACGGTTTCGAATCAAACGTATATGATACTTTAATAAACTTTAAACCTGACAGTATTTATAACAAGAAAAATGAGATCATTAAGGTTTATAAAAACCCACGCTCCGGCAACATTGCTCAGCAAGTTGAGAAGTCTGATCTTTACTTTTACTATAATAAAGAATTAAAAAATATATCAGAAACATTTTCCCGAAAAATGGATAACATAAAAGGAATGAAGCTTTATAAAATAGTTATCAAAGTGAGTGGTGGCTACTATACGGAGTATGAATTTACATTTCCGCCAAGGGAACTTTTACAAGAAATGAAGGAGATAACCATAGAAAATAAGGATGAGATAATGAGTTATTTCAGAAAGTATCAGGAGAAAAGATTATAAATTTCACAGATTAATAAATAGCTTAAATTAGGTTCTTTAATATGTTATATTCATCTCTGAGCAAGATCATATTTGCTCAGACCCTATTTTATGGTCATTCTTAGATATATAACCTGAACAAGATGGCAAGCCGTAAGCAAATGCCGTATGACATGAAAAATATGATGAATAGAGGAATGGGACAGTTCGGAAACTAATGAATGTCCATATAGATGAAATGAAAAAGGCAGCTTATTCAGCTGCCTTAATTTATATTGTGGGGTTAGTTAGAGAACTACTTTCTGCGATAATGGTATTTATGAGCAGCCAGTGATTGGCCTGTAACTATAACACCGAGCACAGAACGAAGCAACCTCGCAATACTCAGAGAAGGCTTGTAGTTGTGTTTATAGATCTTCGCCTCCTCATGCCCATGAACAATTACTCTGTTTTTCATACACGGATTTTTTTTAATTAACGTTTGATTTTCAGATAAAGTATGTCATAAAGTTAAAAAATTCTCCTATATCTTGCAAGCGTTATTGTTAAAATTCCATCTTATGAAGCCACTAACTGCCACTTTTATTTTCATTTTATCTATTTTCTCTCTTTCAGCACAGGTCATTCCGGTCAAAAATGCTTTTCAAACTGACATCGCAAAAGTCATAAGTGATTATCCAAATGGATTCAAAAATATCATTGGCGATGAGACAATACAAAACCCTCAAAGTATAGAATTTGAATGCCTGGTTACTGTAAAAGATGCGATCAAATGCCGGCTGATAAAATATAGCTCAAACCTAAAAGATATCTACTCATGGGAAGCGGATATGATAAAAACTGATGACTTTGAAGCCGCCTTAAAAAAATTCAGGGAATTGTATAATTCATTACAACATCTTTCTGTGAACATTAATGGAATCACAACGATATTTAAAGGAGACTATATAAAACCATCTGAAGCTATAAAATTTACAACCATAGTTTTAGATGCCGATGATAAAACACCGGAATTAAAAAGTTTGAAACTTGCGCTGATCCTGGAAGCCGAAATGCTTGAGTGGGTAATTAAGATCCAGGTTTATGAAAAGGAAAGAGCGGACAAGGATAAGGGACCTGCCATCGATAAGTAGTGCCTGCGTTAACCTTCATTAACCTAATTTCAACTCTGCTTAACCGGGTATTTAACTTCCTCAGAATATTTTCGTACCCGATCCCGATCCTTCGATTAACTCAGGACCATCGGGAAAAACCAACAGATGTATGAAGAAAATTTTACTGATCGCTTTATCCGGATTTATTTGGTTTACCAGCTCTGCACAAAAAAGTGGCAACATCAAAGGAATTGTTTTTGATACTATTGCCAAGCAAGCTGTACCGGCAGCTACCATTACAGTTTTGCAAGCAAAGGATTCTTCATTGGTAACATTTACAATGACAAATAACCGAGGAGAGTTTTCACTAGCCAATATTCCTTTTGGTGATTATCGCTTGCTTGTCACACATGTCAACTATCATAACGTAAATAAATATTTTACTGTAAATGATGGAAACAAAAATATTGATCTGTCAAGTATTGAAGTAAGCGATAAAAATAAAGTACTTGAAGAAGTAGTAATAATGGCGGAAGCGCCACCAGTGACATTAATAGGAGATACAGTTCAATACAATGCAGGTTCTTTTAAAACAAAACCAAATGCGGTAGTTGAAGATCTTTTGAAAAGAATGCCGGGAATACAGGTGGACAAAGATGGAACAGTGAAGGCGCAGGGACAAGAAGTAAAAAGAGTTTTAGTAGATGGGAAGGAGTTTTTCGGAAATGATCCTAAAATAGCAACAAAAAATTTACCGGCCGATGCCGTAGATAAAGTGCAGGTGTACGATAGACAAAGTGACATGGCGCAACTAACAGGTTTTGATGATGGACAAAGTGAAAAGACGATCAACCTAAAACTAAAAAAAGATAAAAAGAAAGGAGTATTTGGAAAAGTAAATGGCGGGGGCGGTACCGATGGACGCTATCAGGGGAAATTCAATGTGAACTCATTCAAAGGTGCAAGACAGATGTCAGTGATAGGAATGGGAAACAATACAAATGCTGAAGGTTTTTCATTTATGGATATCCTGAGTTTTAGTGGAGGGATGAATCAATTAGGCGGTAATAGTGGTGGTGGCATCAACATTAATATGTCTTCAAATGATCCTATGGCAAGTGCAATGGGCGGCCGTAATAATAATTCGATCAATACAATGTGGGCTGGCGGTGCCAACTATAATAATATTATAGGAAAGAAAATGGAAGTACAGAGCAACTACTTCTACAACCATTATAACCCTGTTACCGATCAAAAACTAAGTCGCCAATATATTTTACCAGACTCCACATATTTCTATGATCAAAATTCAAGGACAGATAATCGTAGCAATTCACATCGATTTAATCTTACATATGACTACCTCATAGATTCAATGAATTCTATAAAATTTACTCCAACGTTAAGCTTACAGGAATCAAAGAACCACTCGCTTAGTGCATATGAAACGTTGTCAGAACAATTGATCAGGAGTAACAGAGGAGCCAGTGATAATTTTTCTGCGAGCGACGGATATAATTTTAATGGTACCTTATTATACAAGAAGAAATTCAGGAGAAAAGGAAGAACTTTTTCGTTTAGCGTCGGAAGTACCTTAAGCAACAGCGATGGAAATGGTGAGCTGGAATCGGTGAACCAGTTTTATAACAAATTGGGTAATCTTGTAAAGACCGATTCTATTAATCAACACAGCGATTTTGAAACCGAAGTAAGAGGGTATAATACAAGAGCGGTTTATACAGAACCATTATTTAAAAGATCCTTGCTTGAGTTCAGCGCTTCAAAAAATGAAAGCCGCTCTGTTTCCGATAAAGTAACTTATGACTATGATCCTAATTCGGGTAAACATGATATCGTGAACCCACTGCTTACGAATAATTATGAAAATATCTATGGAACATCAACAGCAGGGATCAGGCTTCGCACACAAAAGAAAAAGTATAATTACTCATTTGGCTTAACATGGCAAAATGCAGAGTTGAAAGGAACCATTACATCCAGTATTAAAGATTCGGTGATCACAAAATCATTTTATAACCTACTGCCTAATGCAAGATTCCAATACAATTTTACGAGATTCAAAAACCTCCAATTGGATTACCGGGCTTCAACTAACCAGCCCTCTGTAACCCAGTTGCAGCCGATACCGGACATCAGTAACCCGATAAATATAAAACTTGGTAATCCCAATTTGAAACAAGAATTCACGCATCGGGTAAACGTAAATTATACCGGCATGAATCCCTTCCGTAATAAAAGCTTTTTCTGGTTTAGCAGTTATTCATTTACAAATAATAAGATAGTGAACTATGATGTAATTGATTCTTTTGGAAGAAAACTAACAACACCAGTGAATGTAGATGGCGTTTACAATTTAAACAACGATGTAAGTGTTGGCTGGCCCTTACGCTTCATAAAAGCGACATTAAATTTTAATACCGGATTGGGATATAGTAAATCGATCCAGTTCATTAACACGATCAGAAATAATATTTATAATGCTAATATTAGCCCGAGTGTTGAAATATCAAAAAGCTTTAAAGATAAATTTGACCTTACTCTTAATGGCGGGTTTACTTACAATAGGGCAAAATATTCTTTGGAGTCATCACTAAATAATAATTATCTGACACAGGATTACGGCATAGATGCAGGCTGGCAGTTGCCAAAGAATTTTTACCTGTCTACCGATTTTACCTATACCATCAGTAGTAAACGGTCAGAAGGATTCAATGCAAAAGTCCCCTTATGGAATGCATCATTCAGCAAGTTGTTCTTGAAATATAACCGTGGTGAACTGAAGATCAGTGCTCATGATCTGCTGAATGAGAACGAAGCAATAGTTCGTTATACCAATTCAAATTATATCGAGGATCAGAGTAACCGTGTATTGAAGCGTTTCTATTTGCTCAGCTTTACCTATAGCTTAAATAAGATGAGTGCTAATTCCGGCCCAGGAGGTAGAGGTAACGTGATAATCAGGAGATAGTTTTCTTCTATAATAATTTACCAGCCCATGTAAAAACATGGGCTTTTTTATTTGATTTTTCTTGCAATCTATCTGAATGCTGATTACATTCACAATAGAATTCGGTTAATCACTACACTACACAACTACAACTAGCATGCTTAGAATTGCCTTATGCCTGGCGATTTACTTCTTGCCATTTGATACTGCGGCTTATTCACAGGGATTTTCTCAACAAGAAGCTAAGGCTTTAGTGCAGACCATTCAGCAAAAGCATTATAGTCCACGTACGGTCGAAGACGATTTCTCACAGCTTCTTTTTGATCAATTCTTAGAAAGCCTGGATCCCGAAAAACTGTTTTTTACTACTGCTGATCTAAATACTCTTTCCTCATTCCGAAAATTACTTGATGATGAGCTTAATGGAAAATCATGGACTTTTATTAGCAAGATAATTCCTCTTTATAAGTCGAAATTGTTGCAGGCCGATTCCATCATTAATGAACTTACTTCAAAACCATTTGATTTTTCTGCAAATGATTTTTTTTCAATAGCTATAGATACTTCATGGGCAGCAAATGAAAAGGAAAAAAGAAACAAATGGTACCAGGCACTTAAGTATGAAACTCTTGAAGGGTTAGCAGATATAGCCACTGTACAGTTCAGTCAGTCAGCAGCAATTAATAAAAAAGATATACTGTCAAAAGAAACACAGGTGAGGCTAATGATCAAATCAAGACATCTTCGCCATATCAAGAGTACTCTTCAAACCGCGGATGGTTTTGAAAATTATGTTCAGACCGTATATCTCGATGCCGTTGCTGCTACTTTCGATCCACACTCAAATTATTTCCCTGAAACAGAAAAACAGAATTTTGAATCTGCATTAAGCAAGGACGGTTATTATTTCGGTTTTGCTTTGGGAGAGAATGAAAAAGGAGAGCCAGCTATAATGCATCTTTATCCCGGCGGCCCCGCATGGAAAACAGGCGAAATTAATCAGGAAGATGTTTTACTTCAAATAAAATGGGAAGGAAGGGAGCCAATAGATCTCGTTGGCGCCGAAGCAGCAGAAGTGTCTTCATTATTGGATGCCTCTAATAATGAATTGCTCCATTTAACTATTAAAAAAACTAACGGGCAGGTAAAAACTGTACAACTAAGAAAAGAAAAAATGGAAGGAGGTGATGAGGATATTGTAAAAAGTTTTTTACTGAATGGCAGCAAAAAGATTGGTTATATATCATTACCGGGTTTTTATACTGAATGGGAGAATGAAGGTGGAAGTAGTTGCGCTAATGATGTAGCGAAAGAAATTGTGAAGCTGAATAAAGAGAATATCAATGGGCTGATACTTGATCTAAGGTTTAATGGAGGCGGTTCAGTTTTAGAAGCTCTTGACATGGCAGGAATATTTATTGAAGAAGGCCCGCTTTGTCTTGCAAAAGGAAAAGATGGAAAAATTATTACATTGAAAGACCCCAACAGGGGAACTATTTATGATGGACCACTCCTCGTACTTGTTAATGGGCAAAGTGCATCGGCATCAGAAATGGTTGCGGGAGTGCTGCAGGATTATAACAGGGCTTTTATTGTAGGAGCAGCGACATACGGAAAAGCGACCAGCCAGCAGATCTTTACATTACAAAGCGGAAGCACAGTAATAACAAATGAAAAAGGATATGCAAAAATCACTACAGGAAAAATATACAGGGTAACAGGAAGAGCTTCGCAAAAAGCGGGAGTAATACCTGATATGATGATACCTGATATATTTGATGGATTAACCTACCGGGAAAAAGATATGCAAGCCGCACTTATAGAGGATACTGTTAAAAGAAATTCATATTACAAACCACTTAACCCATTGCCTGTTTCAATAATTGGTGTTAAAAGTATTCAGAGGATCAATACCGATAAAAATTTTAAAGAGATCCTTGCACTTCAAAAATTGATTGCTGAAGAATCATCACCTTCCACGTCAATATCACTGAAGTGGGATGAAATAGAAAAGCAATTGAAAGAAAATGGATCAAACAATTTGCAAAAAAGAGGAGAGCAAGAAATTAAAGTATCCTCTTATAAGGCAGAAAATCATGCATATGACAAAAAACGAATAGGGAGTGACGAATTCTTTTCGCTTATTAACAGCAGGTGGCTTGAAAAACTAGAACAGGATTTTATCCTTGAAGAATCTTTCAGGATATTGATCGATTATATTTCAATAGCCAACATTAAAAACTAATCAGCATGAAAAAAGTGAATCACAGTTACTTGTTGTTGGCCGTTGCTTTTCTGTTATTGCCAGGGCTAAAAAGCTTAGCACAGGATCTTTCCAATGCAGGCTCCTATATGACTTATATAGGCGACAAAGAAAGAGAAGTGACAAAAAAATACCTGAACTATGTTAGTGCAGCTTCGCACGGAAAAAGTTTACGGAAAGTGGACAAGCTTCGTGAGCAATTAATGAACACTATTTATGAAACACGTATTGCAGTCCAAGGAGTTCCTCCTTTTAAAGGCGATAAATCGCTTCGTGATGCATCAGTTGCGTACTTACAACTTAGTTACAGGGTCTTTAATGAGGACTATGGAAAGATCGTAAATATGGAAGAGATAGCCGAACAATCATATGATGCGATGGAAGCGTATTTAATGGCACAAAGACTAGCCACCGAAAAATTAGCCGAAGCCGGAAAAAAAAGAAGTGAAACCGGAAAAGAATTTGCAGCAAAAAATAATATCAATCTTGTTGACATGGGAGATATAATGGATCAGAAATTAAAAACATCTTCCAGGGTTACTGATTATTATAATAAAATATATCTTCTGTTTTTTAAATGCTACAGGCAGGAGTCCTACCTGGTTGAAGCTCTCAATAAAGGAAATGTAATTTCAATTGAACAAAACAAAAATTCTCTTTTAAAATATGCAACTGAGGGACTGGAAAAGCTGGATACAATGGATGCTTTCGATTCGGATGCATCCCTTAAAGCTGCTTGTCAAAGAGCACTGCAGTTTTATAAAAGTGAAGCAAGTGACGTAACAGCGATGACTGATTTTATTTTAAAGAAAGAGAGTTTTGATAAACTGCAGAAATCATTTAACAGTAAGCCGGCGGCAAAACGAACGCAGAGAGAGGTTGATGAGTATAACAAATCAGTAAATGAAATGAATCAAGCTGGCAATGCATATAATAAAACAAACAATGAAGTGAACAAGAAAAGAGAAAATATCTTAGATAGCTGGAACAATACTGTTAAAAAATATTGGGATAATCATATGCCTTATGCTAAATGACCTTCTAACAGCGAAATATTAGTCAAGCACCTCATAGATCATAATGGGATGTGATTTGTTTTTTAAACTCACTTCACCCACTTTATTACAATTGAAAGACTCTTTTACTTTTTCGTATGAAGACTCGTTAATGATGATCTGCCCTTCTTTTGCTATAGTTTGTAATCGTTGTGCCACATTAACAACATCACCTATTACGGTGTAATCGAGGCGTTTCAAAGTTGCAGAGCCGATATTACCGGAGATCATTTCGCCACTATTAATACCAATGGAAACTTGCGGAGTAAAGAAAATATTACCTGATTCGTTCGGCAACTCGGTCACTTTTTTTCTTACAGCCAGGCAAGCATCCATAGCTCTGTCTAAATGATAATCGCCACGAAACACAGCCATTACTGCGTCGCCCATGAATTTATCAATATACCCTCCCTGGGCAATTATTTCTTTTACCATTACATCGAAATATTTGTTCAGGAGTTTTACCACTGTGTCTGGAGATTCTTTTTCACTAATGGTAGTGAAGCTGCAAATATCAAGAAAGGCAACTGTTGCTTCTACCGTTTCATTTATCATCAATGATGATTCAAATTCATGACCGCCCATAAAGTTCAGCACGGTTTCATCCACATACATTTTAAGTATGTTATTTTCTTTAATGGCTTTCATTGTTTCCCGCATCTGTTGAACATGGCTTATAGTCTTTTCCATTGTCAGTTCCAGGTCCTCAAAATTCACAGGTTTGGTTACGAAATCAAAAGCCCCGCGGTTCATAGCGGTCCGGATATTTTCCATATCGCCATAGGCAGAAACAATAACCGCCTTTAATAAAGTTTTTTGTTCATTGATCTTTGAAAGCAGTGTTAGTCCATCCATTTCAGGCATGTTAATGTCGCTTAGCACTACATCCACATCGTCATTCAGTTCCAATTGCTCCAATGCATGCTTGCCATTAATAGCAAACACAAATTCATATTTATGCTCACGAATTTTTTGCCTGAACTTTTGTTTGATCAGCACTTCGAGATCTGTTTCATCATCTACCACTAATATTTTTGCCATTAGTGTATTGCTTTTAATTTTTCTTTTAACAGGCTAAACTCAAGAGGTTTTGTCAAAAAATCATCGGCACCTAATTTCATGGCCGTATTATAGTTCTCTGCATCGCCATAAGCTGTTATCATCATAACAAGTGGTGGTGGCTCCTTGTGTTTTTCTTTGATGTGCCTGAGCAATTCCAAACCACTCATTCCTGGCATATTGATGTCTGAAAGTATCAATACAGCCTCATGGCTAAGGTCGCCCAGGTACTTCAATGCATCTTCGCCGGAATAGGCAAAAGCAAACTCCATTTCCTTGTTGCGGATCTCTTTTCTGAACCTTTGTTCGAAAAGAACCTGTACATCTTTTTCGTCGTCTACTACTAAAATTTTCATTCGATGAATTTATGATTTATACTGGTAAAATAACACTAAACCCGGTAGATTCTCCTTCTTTTGTTTCTACCTTTATTTCTCCTCCATGTCCCTTGGTTACAATATCATAACTCAATGATAAACCAAGCCCTGTTCCCTGGCCTGTTGGTTTCGTGGTAAAGAAGGGTTGAAAGATTTTGTCTATAGCTTTTTGTGGAATACCTGTACCATTGTCTTTTACTTCCACTATAATTTTATTGTCGATCTTTTTTGTGCTTACGGTGACCGTGGGCTCGTATCCTGTCGGTTGCAATTTCTTTTTTTCCATTACTGCATAAAATGCATTGGTAATTAAATTCAATATTACCCGGCCAATGTCCTGCGAAATAATTTTTACCAAACCTATGTTTTCATCATAATCAGTTTTAATGGCTGCATTAAATGATTTGTCTTTTGCCCGCAACCCATGATAAGCCAGTCTTAAATATTCATCTGCCAAAACATTGATATCGGTTGGCTCTTTTTTACCCGTGCTTGCTCGTGAATGCTGCAACATGCTTTTCACAATGCCATCTGCACGTTTACCATGAAGATTAATTTTTTCTAAGCTCATCTTTACCTCATTTGCTATTGCTTTAGCTTCTTCAGCATTCCCCTTTTCCAATTGTTCTGTCATTTCATCGATCAGCTCATTGCTTACTTCTGAAAAATTATTGACGAAATTCAAGGGGTTTTGAATTTCATGAGCAATGCCAGCCGTCAATTCACCAAGGCTTGCCATTTTTTCAGATTGGATAAGCTGAACCTGTGTAGCTTTTAATTCTTCCAATGTTTGTGTAAGAGCTTTATTTGCATCTTCGATCACCAATGATTTCTTTTGAAGGTCTTCGATACTTTCCTGCAGCATTATAGACAAAGTATTTCTATCTTTTTCGATCCGCTCAAGTTTGAACTGGATCATTGTTTGATTCTTGTCTACTTCTTTGATCAGTTTAAAAAGCGATTCCTTTTCGGCATCGCTTATGCCGGAAGAAGTTTTTATAAAATCTGATATTGTTTGAAGCTGGGGACTCATTTTTCCTTTAATGTAGCCAGTGAACAAGTCATATTATGAAACTCGTGTTGACCTGAAACCACTCTTCCAATTTCGCCATAACAAAAGAAACCAGCAAGCGGCACATTCCAAATATTTTTTATACCATCTATTTCTTCACTCACATAAGGTCCTAAAGTAAGCTGTCGCCCCGCACAGGAAAACAGGATAAGGGCATCGGGATCGGGTTGCTCTTTTTTATAGTTATTGAATTCATTTAAAGCTGCTTCAATTACTTCAAATCCCGGCAACAAACATAATTTAACTTTTGAACCCTCTGGTAAACTGCCTGCAAAAACTATTGAACGGTCTTCCGCGTTCGCTTGCATAGGTGTACGCATTACCGGGTGTTTGTCTTCTCTTTTTAACTGTAACTGGAAATTACTACTGATCAAAAAATTCAAGGCATTATATGTATCAAGATCTTTTAGGCCTGCATACCGTGAAACAAAATCCAATGCAGGTTCGTTGTCGATAGTGTAAACGACATTGCCATTGCTTTTTGTAATAATCCTGTCCATTCCCATAGGTTTCCACCCACCAACTGCCATTCCGCTCAAACTGATCTTTTCTTCATCAAGGATCAATGCAAGCAACCCATAATCACAAAGTTTATCATTATTGAACACATAAGTTCTTTGCATTCTCAAGAAATCTGCAGCCAGTCCGCCGAAAATGGTAGTGCCTTTTCCACAGGCCGATTCAATTCCTGCAATAATTTCATCGCCATCAACAGCCAGCCCGCCCGATACAACAAGAAATGCAGGTTTTTTAAATTTTGTTAGCGCTGATCTGCCGATCTGTTCTGCAATTTCTTTTATAGTTCCTTCATCAGCGCCTTTGATGGCTAATTGAAAGTATGCAGGCTCAATATCAAGTAATAAGAGCACAATTGTATGCGATTCAATTTCCCCGTCAGTAAAATTATCACCGGTTGAAGCGCCAAAAATCTGAATACCTTTTTGGGATAATAACTCAGTGACTCCGATCCTTTCATTTTCATTTGCCATAAAAACAACAGATAAGGTTGGTTGAAACCCATCAACCATATTTTTTTCCAAAGCCCTTTTTATTTCTTCTGCAGTTTTTCCTTTGATTGATTTTGCTTTCATCTTTTTTATTTGAAGGATTTTATTTTTCTTTTAATGCCACCCAACTATTGGTAGTCGAATGGAATTCATGTTTGCCATTAACGGCTCTCCCGAATTCGCCATAAGTATAAAAACCAGCCATCGGAGCGTTCCATACAGCGGCCAATCCTTCGTTTTCTTCATGTGCCATTGGCCCCAATGTACTTAATCTTCCTGCACAAGAAAAGATCAGCAGGGCATCCGCTTCAGCATGAACATGATCTTTTAATTCATTTGCTTTACTAACTACAGTTTCAATAATGTCAAAATCCGGAGGAGTTGAAAAGCGGAACCTGGAACCTTGCAGCACATCTGATTCACACATCAGTGCTTCTTTCTCCTTATCATATCCAACGGGGTTGCACATTTTCGGTTCTCTGTTTTCTCTTTCTATCTGGAAAGGATAATGAATGCCGATCGAATCAAAAAATTTTACCCGATCATCAGCCGAAGATCTATCCTCACCTAAAAAACGCAAATACATTTCAAGCGCAGGTTCGTTATCTATCGTGTATATAAGGTTTCCTTCACTTTTTGTAACTGTCCTGAAAACTCCCATTGGCTTCCATCCAGAGATAGCCATGCCCTGTAAGCTAATTTTTTCTTCATTCAATACCAATGATACTATTCCATGATCAGTCGATTGATCATTTGTAAAAACATAGGTACCGGTAAAAGTAATATCATCACCTGCCATACCGCCAAAGAGATTGACGTGCGGGCCAGTTGTTTTTTCAATACTGCGAACCAGGGTTTCTCCATCTATCATTTTTCCACTTGCGGACAATAATGTACTGCAAAGAATGAAAGCAGGTTTGTTGAATTTTTGTAAAGCAGCTTTTGCCATATTAGTTGCCGCATCATTCAACGTTCTTTCGCCGATATTTTCAAATAAAACATAATAGTCATTCTTATTTATATCAAATAGCATTATCGCAGCTTCACCTTCACTTTGATGGCCGTTAATAAATTCGCCAGAAGATGTAGCACCGATAATATCAACGCCTTCTTTATGTAATATTTCGCAAATAGCTTTTCTATCCTGTTTGATGGAGATAAATACGATAGCTAAAGTTGGCCTAAACCCGTCGGCCATGCTTTGCTGCAATGCTGAATCAATTTCTTCTGCAGAGCTTCCTCTTATTGATTTTGCCTTCATAAAAGATTACTACTGGTTGGTGGTGAAATTAGCAAGTGGTTAAATGGCCTTTTGAAAAACTAAATATACTTAAATGCTAAGTTCATTTAGAAAATACGGGAGTAAATGTGCTACAAATTCTCTAATCAGTCATTAAAAAATCTCTGGGATATTCTTCATATCTACCCTTTTTATACACAAGCACAATATTTACCGAATCAATTAGTTTAAAAAGTAGTTCTTGCCATTAAATAGCTGTTTTAATCAATAACTTAAAACATGTGTGTATGAAAACGACGACTTTTGGCAACCATCTTCACCCAGCACTTGAGCAACTCTACAGAAATACTTGTTTATGGATCGGCCACATGAATTCAGGCGCGGCTGATCATCTTGCAGGACAAACTTTTCAATGTCCCGAGGAAGGCTCTCTTAGTAAGATCCAGGTTTATTCGATCGCTGTTTCTCATCCGGGCAGATTAATTCTGACTTTGCATGAATTTGACAAGCAAAGAAAAAGCTGGGGACAAGTTCTTTCATCTGCAGAGATCGAAGTAGATGAAACTGATGCAGAGAACTGGATACAATTTCCGCTGCAAACCGTGCACTTACACAAGGATAGCATGTATGGGTTTAGACTTAAAAGTCCGGATACACTGGTCGCAATTGGTGAGGCAGCATGGTCAAGCAAATATCCATTTGCTTACGGTGAAGAATGGAACACAAATAATATTGAGAACAGGGATCATTATTATCGTTATTTCAGCCTTGCATTTAAAGTGGAACTGAGGGCTTAGGATAAATAAAAAGGCGACATGTTCATGTCGCCTTAACTAAAATTGTTTGT